>JAQVEI010000047.1 GCA_028697695.1 Lentimicrobiaceae bacterium | reverse complement strand
ATTATCTTCGATGAGCCCTTCGGGGTTCCACCTCGCGATGGACACCCTTGCCCTCAGCTAATGGTTGGCGATTACAAACCCCCATAGTGGACTTTCACCACCAAGTTAATTACCATGCACGGCACACTAAAAAAGCCGGTAAGAATAACTTCCCGGCTTTTTCTTATATTACTTAAAGGATAAATTTATTCTTAGTAGGATTTTATAGTATTGACCTTGCTTTCATACTTACGTACCACCATCGTTTGATCCGCAATTGCCGTCATCACCTCACTTTGCTCTTTCAGGTTAATAGCAATGGCCGTATTCTTATCTGCAATGCTATCGGTTGATTTGGAAACTTTACTTTCGGATGAACTGATGTTTTTCAAGTTACTCTTTTTTTGCTTTTCGAGATTTTTAATTTCAGCCTCTTTCGACTTCCGTTCTGCCTCATCAAGTGTAGCCAGTTCGGTTGCCATTAAAGTCAGATTTTTGTTTATCTCCTCTAATTCCTTTTGCGTGGTCACCATCCGGTAATTTTCCTGGTCTATGGCTGTTTGTTCCGTTTTAATCTGACTTTCCAGTTTTTGCTTGTTTTTACGTAAAGATTCCAGATTTTTTTCCAAATCTTTTAATTTCTTACTCTCATTTGCAAGTTGATCGTTGGCAACCGACAGGTATTTATCTTTTGCAAAGGATACCAGCATATTTTCCAATGCAGTGTATTGCGGTGATTGTTTTGTAATAAATTCATCGCGTTTTAATTCTACGGCCACAAAAAGTCTGCTTGCACTGTCGGCTTCTTTAAAACGACTGAAAACATTGACCGGCTCAGGGGAAATATCCCCCCACTGGGCGCCAAAAATCGTCATCTCGTTCTCCTTATTCAAAACTTTAGATTTTGTTCCTTTCTCCAGCTTTTTCTTCCAATCCTTTTCAATGTCAGCAATTGAAGATTCAGGAATATTAACCCATAGACCGGGGCAGCGGGTTTCTCCAAAAAGCAATGAATCGTATTTAACAACAATGGCCTGTTGCCCCTTTACCATCAGAATGCTCAATAAAGAGAGCATTGTAAACAAAAGTATTTTCTTCATAATTAATAAATTGGTTTATAGGTTAACAATAAACAGAGGCAAAGTTCTCATAATTATAAAAATAATTTGCAGCAAACAGGATAACACAGCTTTTCAACGCCCACCCAACCAATCCTTTTTTAAAATTAAAACAAATATATGCCGGTTCACATATTACAAATACAATAATATCTACAACATACATATATATCCACAAGCCAAAAATATTGCAACCGGGGTTGTGAGGTTTTTAAACAATTAATTTTAAGACAAATAAAAACAATAGAGCAAGGAATTGTTTCATTTTTTTCATAGCTTTGCTAAGAGCAAAACACACATACTATGGCAAAAATTGTCGTTCTTGGTGCCGGGATTTCCGGACACACGGCTTCTGCCTTTCTGCGGCGATCGTTAGGTAAGCAACATGAAGTTATCGTCATTACGCCAAACTCCTATTATCAGTGGATTCCTTCCAACATATGGGTTGGCGTAGGCAGGATGAACATTGATCAGGTTCGTTTTAAGCTGTCGCCTTTGTATAAGCGATGGGGCATTGATTATCGTCAGGCCAAAGCCCAAAATATTTTCCCCGAAGGAGATGCTTCTTCGCTGCGACCATTTGTAGAATATGAATACACTGCCGGCGAACTTAAGGGTAAAAAAGAAAGGGTGGATTATGATTTTTTGGTGAATGCTACGGGACCCAAATTAAATTTTGAGGCTACCGAAGGACTTGGTCCCGGCAAAAACTCCCTTTCGGTTTGCACCTATGATCATGCTTACGAAGCTTATCAAAAGCTGCAAACTAACCTGGAGCGCATGAAGAAGGGCGAAAAGCAACGCTTCGTAATCGGCACCGGCCACCCTATGGCGACTTGTCAGGGAGCAGCCTTTGAATATATACTGAATGTTGCTTACGAAATCCGTAAACTTAAACTCCAGCATTTGGCTGAGCTTACCTGGCTTACCAATGAATACGAATTGGGCGATTTCGGCATGGGTGGCGCCTATATTAAAAGGGGCGGATATATTACATCTACCAGAGTGTTTGCCGAGTCTTTCCTCAGTGAACACAACATTAAATGGATTAAACGGGCAGGGGTTACCCGGGTAGAAAAAGATCTTATTCATTATGAAAACCTGAATGGCGAACACCACACTATAGGTTTTGATTTTGCCATGCTCATACCCGGGTTTTCCGGTGTCGGGCTGAAAGCGTACAACAAATCAGGTGAGGATATTACCGCTGAATTGTTTGCACCAAACGGCCTTATGAAAGTGGATGCTGATTATACAGCCAAACCTTTTGAAGACTGGACTGCTGCAGATTGGCCGGAAACCTATCAAAATCCCACTTATTCCAACATATATGCACCTGGTATAGCTTTTGCCCCGCCTCATGCCATATCCATGCCGATGAAAAGCCCGAATGGCACGGCCATCTTTCCAACCCCTCCCCGTACAGGAATGCCATCGGGTGTAATGGGAAAAATTGTTGCATTAAACATTATTCGTGAGGTAAAAACGGGCAAACAGCCATTTAAACACCGTGCCAGCATGGCCAGGATGGGTGCTGCCTGTATTATTTCGGCGGGATTCGGAATGCGACAGGGCGCTGCCGCTACTATGACCGTTCATCCTATTGTTCCCGACTGGGAAACCTATCCGGAATACGGACGAAGCATTAAATATACTATGGGTGAAGCCGGATTGGCCGGACACTGGATGAAATGGTTTATGCACTATATGTTTCTGCATAAAGCCAAAGGATATCCTTTCTGGTGGCTGCTTCCGGAGTAATAGTAAACTTAAAATTATAAAATCATGAAAAATAAAACCATTCAGGCATATTCTGATGAATCGTATCCACCATTCCCTACCAAAAGTACCCTTTTCTGGCGCCGGTTTATTCCCTGGCAACTGCTAAGATTTTTTGTACTCAACTTCAGAATTATTAAAATTGTGGTGGGAGGGCATTCTTAACCTAAGCGTTTTTAATCATCGCCGGTTAATTTATCCAGATCGCGCCGCTCCTTTTTGGTGGGCCTGCCGCTGCCCCGCTCCCGCATGCCCGACTTCATCTGATACATGAACTTAATCCGCTCGTATTCTTCTGGCGGAGTAAGGTCAAGCATGCTTTGAGAAACCAGTTTTGCCGATACCCGGTTCTGAATCAGTTCAATTACCTGAATGGTTTTATTCAGCGGCCCCAGTGAAACATCAATAATATCACCCTTTTTTAAACTGCGTGAAGGCTTTACCGCCTGACCCTGCATCTTTACCTTGCCAGCCCGGCAGGCTTCTCCGGCCAGTGTACGTGTTTTATAGATGCGAACTGCCCACAACCACTTATCTATGCGTAAACCTTCGTCCATGTTGCAATTTACTTTTGACGAAAATAAATTTCAATGGGTACACCGGTAAAATTAAAATGCTCCCGCAAACGATTTTCAACAAAACGCTTGTAAGGTTCCCCAACGTATTGCGGAAGGTTGCAGAAAAACACAAAGGCAGGATAAGCAAGTTTGAGCGAAGTAATATATTTTATCCTTATCTGTTTACCTTTGACTGAAGGCGGCGGGTTTTCGGTAACTACAGGCAGCATTATGTCCATAAGCTGACGCGTGGTTATATTCTGTGCACGCGACTTATATACATCACGCGCGGTCTCCAGCGTTTTATGAATCCGTTGTTTGTTGATGACCGAAGTAAAAATTACAGGCACATCGCTAAACGGCTGAATCCGGCTCCGGATAAGGTCTTCGTACTGCTTGTGGGTATGGGTATCTTTTTCAACCAGGTCCCACTTATTCACGACAATAACTATTCCTTTGTGATTCTTGCGGGCCAGTCCAAAAATGTTTATATCCTGACTTTCAATACCTTGAGTAGCATCAAGCATCAGGACACAAACGTCGCTGTTCTCAATGGCACGTACCGAGCGCATCACCGAATAAAACTCAATATTTTCGCTCACTTTCCCCTTCTTGCGCAGTCCGGCGGTGTCAACCAGCAAAAAGTCGAAGCCAAAACTGTTGTACCGGGTATAAATGGTATCCCGTGTAGTTCCCGGAATAGGGGTCACAATATTACGTTCATTGCCCAGCAAGGCATTGATCATGGATGATTTGCCAACATTCGGACGGCCTACGAAAGCAATTTTAGGCAAATCGGCATGTTCAGGTTGCTCATCCTGGGGAAATTCTTTCACCACCTCGTCAAGCAATTCGCCGGTGCCACTGCCATTGATGGCTGATATTTCAAAAATTTGATCAAAACCCAGGGCGTAAAACTCGCCCGATTCCGCCGACAGCTTGTTGTTGTCCACCTTGTTAACAACCAGGAATACCTTTTTTGGTGAACGACGCACCATAGCAGCCACATCTTCATCCAGTGGAGAAATTCCATCTTTTACATCAACCAGAAACAAGACGACATCCGCTTCTTCCATAGCAAATTCAACCTGTTTATGAATGGCATCCTCAAAAACATCATCACTGCCTATAACCACTCCACCGGTATCAATAACGGAAAAATGTATGCCGTTCCAGTCGGAGGTGCCATAATGACGATCGCGCGTAACGCCGCTTACTGAGTCCACAATGGCTGCCCGTTCACCGGTAAGGCGATTAAAAAGCGTCGACTTGCCCACATTGGGTCGTCCTACTATGGCTACTATTTTAGACATAAGATGGTTAATTTTGTTAAGAACCTGACGTATTAAAACAGCAAAAGCCTTGAAAACAAGGCCTTTACGTTAATCTAAGTAGTAGCGGGGGCAGGATTCGAACCTACGACCTTTGGGTTATGAGCCCAACGAGCTACCTCTGCTCCACCCCGCATCGTTGTATTTTCCTTTTATTAGGAGACTGCAAAGATATATTTTGTTTCTTTGCTGTGCAAATTTATTATCATTTATTTTATGGAACACAAATCCGGCTTTGTCAATATCATTGGTCATCCCAATGTTGGTAAATCTACTTTGATGAACGCCCTGGTAGGCGAAAAGCTCTCCATTATCACCTCAAAGGCACAAACCACCAGGCACCGTATTATGGGAATTGTAAATGGCGATGACTTTCAGATTGTATATTCCGATACCCCGGGTATTGTTAAACCCCACTACAAGTTGCATGAATCCATGATGAAATTTGTGGACTCAGCTCTCGAGGATGCGGATATTTTTTTGCTGGTAACCGAGTTAAAGGATGCAGCCTTTCAGGATACTCTGGTGCAGCGTTTGAACCAGCTTAACAAACCTGTAATTGTTGTTCTGAATAAGGTGGATCTGATGGAGCAAACGGAGGTATTGCAGAAGCTCAATCAGTTAAAGCAGCAGTTTCCCTCCGCTGAAATAATTCCGGCATCAGCCCTGCACAATTTTAATTTGAACAGGATATTTGATGTTTTGCTCGAAAAGTTGCCGGCATCTCCTCCTTATTACCCCAAAGATGAACTAACCGACCGTTCAATGAGGTTCTTTATCTCTGAAATTATCCGCGAAAAGATTCTGCTTTTTTACAAGCAGGAAATACCCTATTCCGTTGAAGTGTCGGTAGATGAATACAAAGAAAAACCAGGCATTACCCACATATCAGCCACTATTTACGTGGCAAGGGAATCGCAAAAAGCCATTATACTGGGCCATCAGGGTCGATCAATCAAAGGCCTGGGTATGGCTGCCCGCAAAGATATTGAAGAGTTTATTGAAGGCAGGTCTTTTCTTGAACTACGCGTTAAGGTAAGTAAGGATTGGCGTGACGATCCCACGCAATTGAAGCGTTTTGGTTATGACCTCTAACCAATGCACATAAATAAGCTCGACTTAAAAAAAGCGAAAGTATATTTACACGTCTGCTGCAAAGTAATGTTAAAATGAACCGCCTATTTCCCTGAATTGGAGCATCATGCATGCTTTGATAAACATTGTTGTGTTAGCGATAACACCATTAGCTTTAATGCATTACCACTCACCTTCTGCATTTCTGCCTGTTAAACAGTCTCCCAATTCAGTATTTTCTTAAAATCATAATATTCCGGATTGGGGACGAATTTACGCGCAGCCTCATAATCAACGGGTTCAATGTATTGAAGGCCCTGGCTAAAGACCATTTTTGACTTTTGTCCTTCCATATTAACCAGTCGGGGCTTCACTTTACCGTCTGCATCTTCCACATCCTTAAGATACAATGCACTTATATCACCGTTTGGGCCGCTTACCACCATGCAACCGCTGCATCCTTCCTCAAAAAGCATTTTAACGCCCATACCCATAAGTGAACAATACAACATATCAAAAGCAATGGGTTGCACACAACGCAACTCGTAACCCAGTTCAACCGGCCGGCTTTTAATGTTGAGATTGAGTTCTTTTACTTTCCGTTGCAAAAGCATGTTAAAGATGTGTGCCTTGCTTATATTACCCAACTCCGGATGGCCGTGGTCATCGAAAGTAAATACAATGCTTGAACTTTTGATTTCATCTTCGGTCATAAAGTGAAACACCCCTTCGCTTACAATTGCAGTACCGTAGCTTATTCCCAATATCTTACGCTTAATCATCGAAGAGATTACCAATCTGAGTATTCTCTCAAAAGTTACCTCAACGCGATTAAACATTTCAGGTATGATAATCATGGGGTAGTGACAGGCAGCACCTATACCAAAAGCCAGGTGTCCGGCTTCGCGTCCCATAGCCGATACCATAAACCAGTTTCCGCTGGTTCGGGCATCTTCATAAACGGTAGTGGCCAGCCTTACTCCCTCCTGCTTTGCACTTTGATAGCCAAAGGTGGGAATACCATCGGGCAGGGGCAAATCATTATCTATGGTTTTAGGAACATGTATATTTTGAATTTTAACATTGTTGGCCGACAAAAACTTTGAAATACGATTGGCGGTTGAGGCGGTATCATCGCCGCCAATGGTAACCAATAGTTTTACATTGTTATTGACAAAAAAAGCAGTGTTGAAATCGGCGTCCTTCGGTTTATGCCTGCTCATCTCCAGTGCTGACCCGCCCTGATTGTGAATACGATCAGCCATGGCAAAATCAATATTTACTATATCAGGTGATTCGCTGAACAAGGTTTTGTATCCCTGATTAAGACCTATGATTCTGTATCCGTCCTTCAGAAATACCTTGGCTACAGATGAAATTACCGAATTTATTCCTGGCGCTGGTCCACCTCCAGCCAATATAGCGATTGAGCCTTTCATTTTCTTGTTTCCCTTATTTTAAAAATTCTATGTGTGATTTATGAGAAGTGCAAAAGTATAAAAGAAACTGCAATGCTGACCACATAAAATCATGGATCTAAATTCTTGCAGCGTTTATATTTCACTCCCTTATAAATTGTCGTAAATTATAAGTGATACTTGATACTTTCCTGACCCGAAATCCTGACAGGATAAATACTTCTGAGCTATATTTTTTAGTTTCTCAGCGGGCATGTCCGATTTCAGAAAGCATGGTAATTTGAACATGAAATAATCATGGCTGCATACTGCTCATTTATACATTATGCTTTGGTTTCAGGTAGCGGTTAAACAGAAGTAATCCGATAATGGTCGCTACTCCAATCATGCTAAAGATAAACCACAGCAATCCGGGCCGTTTCAGCCCGTCAACAAAATGCACATAAAGCAATGCACCCAATATTCCTCCAATACCACTGCCGATCACACCGTAAAGGAAAGAGTACCCCAGGTACAATGCTTTCTTATCGGGTGGGGCAATTAAACCGATGTAAGAGATAAACTTGGGGTGTGCCGTCATTTCGCCAATGGAAAAGATGACCAAACCAGCCACAAAAACCCAGGCATAGGTTGAAATGGCCAGTATTCCCATACCTAAAGTTCCCAGTGCTATGCCTGCAATCATGGTTGGAAGGGGCGGCGTTTTCTTTACCAGAGAAGATATAAACAGTTGTAACACTATAATTGCCCCGGCGTTGATAACTGTAACATGCTCTGCATCAAACTTCCATGTAGGGTTACTGATAAATATGCCTAAAAAACTATTTACTGCATTATTGACCGGCGTCATATCCATATAATCTTTCAGATACCAGAGAATTGTATCGAACATCTGGAAATATAATATCCAGAAACCGCTGTATATAACTATCATCAGTACAAAACGGTAATCTTTGAGCACCAGGACAATTCCTTTCAGCACTTCGGAGAGCGGCTTGGTACTCTCGGGGCGGGGAGGCTCTTTATAAACAAAAATATTGAGCAAAAGCATGGAGCCTGTGCCTACCGCTGCCATAATAAATATATAGTTCCAGCCTATGCCCTTTAAATAGGGCACCAGAATTAAAGGGAAAATAAACGCTCCCAAATTTATGGCCCAATAAAATATACCGAACCCCAAAGTAGAGTTATCTTCATCCGTTTCCCGGGCAATGGTTCCTGAAATAACCGGTTTAAAAAAGCCAGCTCCCATAGCCATCAGGATTAGGCTCATGAAAACAAGGGTATAGCTCGTGGCCAGGCTGGTAAAGAAATATCCGGCACTCATTACCATAAAAGCTGCCATGAGTATACGTCGGTAACCAAAACGGTCGGCTATTGCTCCAGCCAGTATGGGAAGTAAATAAAGCAATGGAGTGATGGTACTTTTAATAACTCCCACACTCTCTTTTGTAAAGCCCAGTCCACCCTCAGCGGGTGATAAGACCAGGTAAACAGAAAGTACTGACATTACCCCATAATAGGAGCCCCGTTCAAAAAACTCCATGGTAATGACAGTCCAGAAGTTTTTAGGAAAAGATTTGAAGCCCGATTTTCCGGATTGTGTGCCCATATATAAAAGTCATAAAAAAGTAAGAGACAAAAATAAAAAATTAAGCTCACCTCCAGCCTCAATTCTCACGTTTTATTAACAGATTAATAAAACCAGATCCCGGTAAATGAATTGAAACAACAAACCGGCGCAGCCCATGTCTGTCCAGGAGATTCAAACCACCCATTTAAAACCTTTCGGCTGAATTATTGGTTATCCGGTGCCTTGCGCTGCTCAACCACCATCTGCACCGTAAGCCGGCTTTTCTGCTCCAGCAGAACTTCACGTTCACCCACCAGCTTATTGATGGCCCGTGTATTGTAATACCTAATGGTAATTAATTCCAGCCCACGATTATATCTGACTCTGAAATCATCGCTGAGGGTCAACAACAGCCGCTGTAATTTATCTTCATGGTCATCAAAACAAATTGAGAAACTAATGGCTGAGTTTTGCATCATGTTAATATGGATACCCATATGCGAAAGCAAACCGAATATCGTATGCAGACCATGTTCGGCAATAAAAGAAAAATCGAGCGGAGAGATAGAAACAAGCACCTGATTGGGTTTCACGATGTAAGAAGGCACGCTGTTGGCAGCCCTTGCTCCATCATAAATAATGGTTCCAGGGGCATCCGGGTCGGTAAAAGGCTTAATGTATAAGGGTATGTGCTTGTTTTGAAGGGGTTGTATGGTTTTGGGATGAATGACCGAGGCACCAAAGTAAGCCAGTTCTATGGCATCGCGATAGGATATGCTATCCAGCTTCTTGGTTCGTTTAAAAATCCTTGGATCAGCATTAAGCAATCCGGGGACATCTTTCCAGATGGTCAGCTTTTCGGCGTCTAAAACAAAGGCAAATATGGCAGCACTAAAATCAGATCCTTCGCGTCCCAGGGTTACCGGATGACCATGTAAACTTCGGCCAATAAATCCCTGAGTGAGGCTAAGGGGAAATAGCTCTTTAAACGCCGCTGCAATCCGGAGCGTGGTTTCGGGCCAGTTAATATGGGCATTGCGAAAACTCTC
>JAQVEI010000046.1 GCA_028697695.1 Lentimicrobiaceae bacterium | reverse complement strand
GGTGAAGAGGTTATAGAGGACAATGCGCTACAGGCGCTGCAACAAGGCTGCGAAAAAACAGGCGCCCTGATAAATGAATTTACCGCGGCACCGGTTTATTTTGATGAAGGCAGGAATGGTGCCCACGAATGGCTGATTGAATTTGAAAAAAATCCAGCGGATATTGACCATTTCGGTGAACAGCTCGATCAGGCCCTGAAAGCACTTAATTCAGACTATGAAGCCAAACGATACCGCAACATGATATTGGATAAACCCCTCATAAGGGTATTGCCCAATGGTACATTTTATCAATGGCTAAAAAACCGCGACAGGCTGGGTGGACAGTACAAGATACCCAGGTTGTCAAACAACCGGGAGCATGTGGAGGAAATCATGCAGCTTTTAAAACAAAGCGTTTAAGTTAACCCTGAACGCTCAAATGCATTCATTAGATGGAAAATAATTACGATAAGCCCATGCACATTGCCATTGCCGGCAATATTGGGTCGGGTAAAACAACTTTGTGCAGCCTGCTGTCCAAACATTTTAACTGGCAGGCACATTACGAGGATGTAGACGTAAACCCATATCTGCCCAGCTTTTACGAAGACATGCAGCGGTGGTCTTTTAACCTTCAGGTTTATTTTTTAAACAGCCGCTTCAGACAGGTAATTCAGATTCGCAACAGTGGGCACACTGTTGTTCAGGACCGCACTATATACGAAGATGCGTATATATTTGCGCCCAACCTGCATGCCATGAAACTGATGACTAAGCGCGATTTTGAAAATTACGCGTCTTTGTTTGAACTGATGAGCACCTTTGTTAAGCCACCGGATTTGCTTATCTATCTCAGGGCGAGTGTGCCCAGGCTGGTTAGCCAAATACAAAAGCGGGGACGGGAGTACGAAAATGCCATCAGACTGGATTATCTGCGTAGTCTTAACGATCGGTATGAAGCCTGGATAAGCACCTATTCATTGGGTAAGGTAATGATAGTGGAGGTTGACAACATCAATTTTTCAGAACGACCGGAGGACCTTGCGCACATTATTGAACGTATCAACGCCGAGATTCATGGCCTGTTCTGATGTTTCATCCGGCTGCATCGGTATTATTCCGGCCCGTTATGCTTCAACCCGTTTTCCCGGAAAGGCCCTTGTACTTATACAAGGGGTAAGCATGATTGAACGCGTGTATGCCCGGGCTGTTGCATGTAAGGCACTTCAAAAAGTGGTGGTTGCTACCGATGATCAGCGGATTTTAACGCATGTTGAAAGGTTTGGCGGGCACGCCATACTTACCTCGGCTCATCACGAATCGGGCACTGCCAGACTTGGGGAAACCATTAATATACTCGCTGAAAGAGGTGAGACTTACCGCACGGCCATTAACATACAGGGAGATGAGCCCTTTATTGAGCCGGCTCAGATTGAGGCAGTAGCCACCCTGCTAAAAGATCCGAAAGTAGGCATTGCAACCCTTATCAAAAAGATAACATCATCCGGCGATGTGCATAACCCCAATGTAGTAAAAGCAGTGACTGACAGTGTTGGACGGGCGTTATGGTTTAGCCGGTCGCCCATCCCGTTTCAGCGGGGATTTCAGCCGGAAACATGGGCAAATTCAGGCAATTTTTATAAACATATCGGCATATACGGCTATCAAACCGGGGTGTTGCAACAGTTGGTTTCATTACCACCAGCACCTCCTGAGTTAAACGAATCTCTCGAGCAATTGCGCTGGCTGTATCATGGATTTCAAATTTATACCAAAATTACTGAATACGAAACCATTGGCATAGATACCCCAGAAGACTTATTAAAACTTACCAACAATGCTTGAAAAATTGCTGCTATGGCCTTATCTTAGCAGCCGGATTTTAGTAAGCACCTTTTAATTTATATCCGGAAATTAAATATTCTTTATGATTGGCATTAAAAAAGAAATTGTTGAACTGCTCTCTACCAACGATTGCGTTATTGTACCCGGTATAGGAGGGTTTATTGCCAATTATGTGCCGGCTTTTATACATCCCCAACAGCATACCTTTCATCCGCCCTCCCGGCAAATAGCTTTTAATGCAAAGTTGAAAACCAACGATGGTTTGCTCACCCATTATATCAGTCAAAAGCTCGGAATATCCTATTCTCAGGCAAGTGAATATATTAAAAAAGAGGTAATTTCGGCATTCAGCCGGTTAGGCATTGGAGATAAAATAGTACTTGAAGGCATTGGTTTGTTGTTTGAAGATAAAGAGGGTCACCTGCAATTTCTTCCGGAAGAGCATGCCAATTTACTGGACGATGCATTTGGTTTGCCCGGTTTTATATCGGCTCCCATCAACCGGAATCCATTACGAAAACAAAACAAACGGGTACATATTATTACAGGTAACAGGCAGTTGCGAAAAACGCTGATAAGGGCCGCCATATTCCTGCCTTTTGCAAGTCTTAGCCTATGGGCACTCATGAATACGGATAAAGTGGCATCCATGGCCGGCGCCACTGCTTCGTGGTGGCCTTCAGCCTACGAATACACAGCTCCGGCGCCTGAAAACAGTATCAGGATAGCAGTAGTAGAAGTTGAACGATTTAAACCGGAACCGGAAGTTGCTAAAGAAATAAAACCCGCTGAGTCCGCAACTCCGGAAGTACCGGCTGCCGGTGAAGATGAGGTTTATTTTATTATTGCAGGAGCTTTTGGAGTGAAAAACAATGCCGATAACCTGGTTGGTGTGCTTAAAGAAAAAGGTTACGAAGCGAAGATTATCGGTGTAAATCCGCAAGGTTTGCATATGGTGAGCATTGCCGGGTTTTCGCGTAAGCATGAGGCAATCAATCAACTGCAGATTTTAAGGCAGGGTGAAATGAATTCAGCCTGGCTGTTCACGAAAAAATAAAACTCCGGTTCCCTGAGGTCCTTCAGTTTAGCTGTTGATGCAAAACACAAGTCATTAATTGTTCAGCCGGTACACAAAATTAATCCATTGCACGTTTACATCTAATGTAAAATGACTGTTGCTATCTACCTGAAAATAAGCCCTGTAATCGACAACAAGATATTACGGTATCAGCGCCTGGATGGGGAAAAAATCACATGAAGGTAAATAAATAAGTTACTTTTGGTTTTATAGGAAATAAATAGAAATATGTTGTAATTTTTTCCCGGTTATAAACACTACGCTTATGCCAAAAGTCATTGCCGTACTTGCCTTTTTTGTTTTACTTTCGGGAAATTTAAACGCTCAATCACAGCTCACGGACAGCCTTGAGCGGGCTATTCGTACCGGGCGGGCACGCGATACCAACCTGGTAAATGCATTGAATCGTTTGTCGTTAGCTTACCTATATGAAGATACTGAAAGAGCGGGTCAACTGGCCGGCGAGGCTTTGAATGAAAGCCGGCGGCTTAAGTTTAACCGGGGTATGGCGGTTGCTTACAACCTGAAAGGGATAGTGTATGACATCACTTCTCAATATGACAGTGCCTTGCGTTATTATCAGTTTGCTATGCAGCAAAGTCGAATTGCCGGCTATAGTGCCATAACTATTGGTGCCTACAACAACATGGGTATGGTATACAAAAACCGGGGCGACTATAAGGAAGCCATACGCGCCTATTACCAGGCGCTGGATGTTCTGAAAACAAACGGGAATAAAAAAACAACCGCCAACGTATACAATAATTTGGGCTTGGTTTATTCAGAATTAAAGCAGTATAAAAAAGCTCATGAGTATCACAACCGGGCATTAAAAACTTACGAATCGGTGAATGATCTCTATGGTATAGGTGCTTCGCTTACGAATATCGGACTTACGTATTCATTCATGAAAGAAGATGATTCAGCGCTTCTTTATTATGATAAATCATTAAGGATTAAGGAAGAGATTGAGGACAAATACGGAATGGGGATTCTCTTGAACAATATGGCTCTGATTTATAAATCACGCGGCGAATACCGTAAGTCCCTGGCAATGTTTGAACGTTCTTTAAAACTGGCTCAGGAATTAGGCAATCAAAACTCCCGTATCTCTGCATTTATCAATTTAAGTATGCTGTATACTATTTTAAAGGATTATTCTACAGCAAAAACTATGATTGATTCAGCCAGGGTACTGGCCGAAAATCAAAAGGCCCTGTTCCGCTTGTCGAAGGTGTATGAGGCCTATTCGGTAATGTATTCACGTAAGGGAGATTATAAAAAGGCTTACGAAGCTTTAAAAGTTTATGACTCCATCAACGATACAATTTACAGTAAAACCAACAGTGAACTTATTGCTGAAATGAGTGCGCGTTTTGAGTCGGAGCAAAAGGAATCAGAGATTACGTTGCTGCAAAATCAAAACCGGATTAAAGTGCTTGAGCTGGAGCAACAACGGGTAAGAAACCGCAATCTGCTGCTGGCCGTGGCTTTGATAAGTTTACTTGTTTTGGCTGTGTTGCTGTTGAGGCATCAGCGGATTAAATACCGAATGCAGGTAAGCGCTGAGCATGAAAAAGCAGCCATCCAGAAACAGGCTTACAATCAAATGCTGAATGCCGAAGAAAATGAACGTAAGCGCATAGCTATGGAACTGCATGACGGATTGGGACAATTGCTTTCCGCAGCCCGCCTCAATATAGCCGCACTTGAGGACGTATATACAGAAGATGAAAATAGTGAATCGTTAAAAAATGCCGGCCTGCTGATTGATCAATCGGTTACTGACCTTCGGCAAATATCGCACAACCTGATGCCCTCTGCCCTCATTCGTCTGGGTTTGGTGGCAGCACTTAACGATATGGCTTCAAAAATAAACTCGGGCCGTAAGATAAACATGGAGATAATCATTCACGGCATTGATCAGCGCTTGCCGGAGCCATTTGAAATCGCGCTTTATCGTGTAGTGCAGGAAAGTGTGAATAATATTCTTAAACATGCGCATGCAACAGCCATCCGTATTGTTCTGCGAAAGACAGGCGAATCTCTTGAACTTGAGATAATGGATAATGGAAAAGGGATGCCTGAGGATGCGGACAAAAGCAGCACGGGAATTGGCTGGGAGGACATCCGGAGCCGTGTTACCATGTTCAATGGCAGGATGAAACTGTATTCCCAGCCCGGAGAGGGCACGCGTTTAAATATCATTTTCAGCAAATCAGACCTATGAATAGCGAAGAAGTTAAACCCATACGCATACTAATAGCCGATGATCACCAGATGTTTATTGATGGTTTAAAGGCACTTATGCGACGTGAAAAGGAGTTGGTAGTTATAGGAGAAGTAAGCAATGGCAATCAAGCCATGCAGTTTATTATTCAGGAGCGCCCCGATCTGCTTATTACCGATGTTAGTATGCCCGGAATGAGTGGGATAGAGTTAACACGCTGGGTAAAGCAACATCATCCATGTGTTAAAGTCCTGGTGGTGACCATGTATAACGACCGCGAAATTGTGAATGAAATCCTGATGTCGGAAGCTGAAGGGTGTATACTTAAAAACACTGGCAAGCAGGAGTTGCTGAACGCCATAAAACGGATAACCGACGACAGTACATACTACAGTACCGAGGTGCTCAATATCATGATGACGCGTTTAAAGAAACATAAAACCATTGAGAAGAACACTTCTGTGCTTACGCCCCGGGAGATAGAAATTGTAAAGCTAATCATGGAGGAGCTTTCAAGCGAAGAAATCGCTGAAAAGCTGTTTATCAGCAAACGAACGGTTGATACCCATAGAAAAAACATATTGCAGAAAACAAATACGCGCACAATAGTGGGCCTGTTAAAATTTGCCATTGAAAATAATCTTACGGAATACAATTCGGACTAAATGAAGGACTGAATTCTTTTTTCCAGGTTTCGTCTCCTCCAATAGCGGCTCCAATTATCTTTTTTGAAATTTCATTTTCAATTATTTATTAATTTTTTTTACCACAAAAGCACAGAGTTCACAGAGTTTTCTTTGTGTGGTTCTTCTTTCACCACAAATGCACAGAGCACACTGATATTTCTTTGTGTCCTTTGTGCCTCTGTGGGTTTTTTTCACCACAAAGGCACAGAGTTCACAGAGTTTTCTTTGTATGGTTCTTCTTTCACCGCAAAGGCACAGAGCGCATAGATAATTCTTTGTGTCCTTTGTTCCTCTGTGGGTTTTTTTCACCACAAAGGCACAGAGTTCACAGAGTTTTCTTTGTATGGTTCTTCTTTCACCGCAAAAGCACAGAGCACACTCTTATTTCTTTGTGTCCTTTGTGCCTCTGTGGTTATCTTTTCACCGCATAGGCATAGAGATTTCTTTGTGTCCTTTGTGCCTCTGTGGTTATCTTTTCACCACAAAGGCATAGAGATTTCTTTGTGTCCTTTGTGCCTCTGTGGTTCTTTTTTCACCTCAAATGCACAGAGCGCACAGAGTTTTAGGACTAATCCGTACAAATACCGAGTAGAAATACCTAACAGTTTGTATTTCAGCTTATTTATTCCGTGATTACTTTTGTTTAAAAAAGTATCATGAAGGCTAAAATGACTTTTCCGGTACTTACCGCCCGTGAACAAGAGATACTCCGGCTGGTTGTAGCGGAAAACAGTAATTTGGAGATTTCTGAACTGTTGCAAATCAGTATCCGCACGGTAGAGACACATCGAAAAAACATTAATCGCAAAACCAAAGTCAGATCGCTGGCAGGATTAACGCAGTTTGCCATAAAAACGGGTCTTCTGGAACATTTCAGTTATCAGGCAGGCCGATCTGTGCGTCAGGCAGGTAGTGAGCGTTGCCATAAGTGTGGTTTGCCTTAAATGCGCCAACGCGCATAGGTGTGCCCATATACCTAATAATACGTAATAAAAATACCGAGCATCGGGTATAAAAACCAGCGGCCTTCCATAGTAATTTTGTAGCATCACAGGATTACAAGAAAACAGAATAATCATTAAAAATTTAAACATTATGAAAACAAGCGCGAAACTCCTAACCCTTTTAGTTGCATTGTCAGCTTTGGTTTTTACCGGATGCGAAAAGGATGAAGATGAAACTCCAGCAGAAAATCCCACGGCCAATGAATTTAATTTTTCAGATTCCTATGGAGTCTTTGTAGCCGTAAAAAGCGTAACTACCCAGTCAATGGGAGGTATTACCATACCTATAGAAGTAAACACCGCCACGGCTGTCTTTATGAGTTCAGCCGGTAATAACACTTTTGTGGAGGCTGGAGAAGTTAAACTGAACAATAAGAGTTTAAAGAAATATCAGAACAATGCCTATGTGTATGATGACCTGGTTAATCCTTTGGATTTCAGTTCTGTGAGCTGGTCGGCATCCGGTAAAGGCGATGTGCCGGCTATAAACAAAGTAGTTACCAAAGGCTTTCCTGCATTTTCAAATGCGGACAATATTCCGGCTTCCATCAGTCTGGCCGAAGGTTTCAGCATTAGCCTGGGCAGTCAGATAAGCAAGGCTGATTCGGTTATCGTTGTTGTGGGTGGCAACAATAAATCGGTTTATAAAACTGTAGGTGGAAACGCGGCTTCTGTAAGCTTTAGTTCAGCAGACCTCAATAATATAGGTACCACTTCAGCAGGTTTAATCTCCGTTACACCTTATAATTTTACTACAGAAACCATTGCTTCAAAGAGATATTACTTCATTAACGAAACAGTGTACAATAAGGCAAACGTTAACATTATCCGGTAAATCATAAGTGTGATTGTGTTTAAAACGGTGCTGCACGGGGCAGTGCCGTTTTTGCTATGTGCTAACCACACTTCTTCATGCGGATATGTCACCAACTACCAGTCGAGTAACCGTTTCTCTCCTTCAAGCGCTCTTATTTCAGATACCTCCTGCGACACTTCAATTACCCCTTTATAGTTCTTCTGTTCATCTCTTAACGCAAAATATTGTATCAGGATAAATTTACCCCGCATCTTAATCCAGAAGTCAGCGTGAGATTTTTCGCCTTTGCGGAACGATTCTACTATTTGTTCCACCACATGTACACTCTCCCTGGGATGGCAATTTTTAACATCTCTGCCTATGATGGCAAGTGTACGGGGAAATATACGTATGGGTGGATTGGAGAAATATTTTACCTTGTTGTGTTCATCCACGAAAGTGATATCTACTGGTAAGTGATTGAAAATCAATTTAATCTGTTCTACACTTAAAACTCCGCTTCCAAGATTAGCCTCTTTGCTTTCCCATTCAGGTATTTCTTTATGGATAACGGGTTTTTCCGGCTGTACGTAAGGATAACCCAGTTCAAATGCTTCGCTGTGAAGCCCGCTCAACTCATGCTTATCAATGGAAGAGAGGATGTATGGGAACAGTATATGTTCTTCTCGGAATTTAATGGCGAGCATGTTGAAAAAAACATCACCAACACAGCGGTTGAACTGTTTAAGAGAAACGCTTGATTGCTGCAATTGCTCCAAAATAGACCCTATGTTTTTTCGGATATCATCATGAAACGACCACATTATCTGCACGCAACGGTAATCGGGCCAGGATTTTTCGATGAGCGGGAACAGCACATTTTCTTTGATGGTATAGTGCTTTGCAAATATTTCCAACTTACTGAACAACAGTTTTAATTTAGTCCTCAATTCTGGTTGAGCCGGATCCTTAACAAATGATTTAAAAACAGGACGAATTTCATCCAATATCCTCTCCATTTCTTTGTTGTTCTGTTCAAGTATGTAAAGGAATGAACCTTCCGGTGGGACTGTGCTTTTAAACTCCCTGATGGGAAGATGAAAGATGTTCAACAGCTTGTTGCTCAGTGCCTTCACGTCCTCCAAAGGAGTGCCCTGCTGGATGATCTCATCAAAAAGGGTGATAAAGTCTGATGGTACCACTGTGGAGAGAAAATCCGGATTGGCCAGGATAAATGACCGTGCATTGCCTGTTTTTAATAGCATATCAGAAACTTCGTGCAGTTTCGCTATGCGACTTAATTTATTGTTGTTCTGATTAGGCATGGGTTAAAAAAATTTCAACAAATTGATTTCGGCCGGCTTTATTTGTTATCACAACAGGCAATCATCAGCAAAATTAGCGATTAGATTATTCTATTCCTATTTCGTTTACATAAAATTGAAACCATCATTAAAACCGCTACATTTTAAACAACTACTTCAAAAGACGGCAAGGACGTCTTCATATAAATAATATGGGGTCATACACATGGTCAAAGCCTTTGTTTGCTTAAGGCATTAACCGTGGCGTAGTTGCATTGGCATATCCGGAAATCTCAAAAATATTTTGTACCTTTGAAGCCGTTTTAGGCCGGGTTGAGCTTAGCGGTAAAATGGATTATTTTTAGCTTTAATAAAAATATTTTTGTTTACAAACACTATATACTTCAAACATGGAAAAAGCAATGATTCGCCTGCGCATGGGCTCAAACGATGCGCATTATGGGGGTAACCTTGTTGACGGTGCCAAAATGTTACAGCTTTTTGGCGATGTAGCCACGGAGTTGCTCATCCGCAACGATGGTGACGAAGGGCTATTTGTGGCATATGATATGATCGAATTTACGGCACCAGTATATGCCGGTGATTTTATTGAAGCCGAAGGCAGCATCACCAGTTCAGGGAAGTCATCACGAAAAATGACTTTTGAAGCCCGCAAGGTGATAGTTCCCCGTCCGGAAATATCAGCATCAGCAGCCGATTTTCTTGAAGAGCCCATAGTGGTTTGTCGTGCCAGCGGTACCTGCGTTGTGCCTGCCAAGAATCAAAGAAAGAATAAATAAATCCGGATCATTTTCCATCCGGTCGTTCAATTAAGTAATAAACACTAAAATCATGGAAAAACTAATCATCACTGCCGCCATTAGCGGTGCCGAGGTACTGAAAGAGCACAATCCCGCTGTACCCTACACCAAGGAAGAATTTGTGCGTGAAGCCAAATCAGCTTACGATGCCGGAGCAAGCATCATCCACCTGCATGTTCGCTGGGACGATGGTACGCCT
>JAQVEI010000045.1 GCA_028697695.1 Lentimicrobiaceae bacterium | reverse complement strand
CTGGAAGTATTGTTTGATGAAGGGGATGTGGTAGCGGTTGGAAAAGTCATTGCCACTATTGAGACCGAACCCGGCGAAGCAGAGGTAAAAGAAGAGGCACGCCAAGACCCGGAGGATGAAACTGTACCTCCATCCGAAGCCGGTAAAGAAAAAACCAAAGATGATGAGGGTGGAGAGACAGACACGAAAGATATTTCCGAAAAAGAATCAACTTCTGACAAAGCTGAACAAACGGTGAGCAGCTCAGGAGACCGCTTTTACTCTCCATTGGTAAAGAGTATTGCCAGGGCCGAAAACATTGGACAAAAGGAGCTGGACAGCATTCCCGGCAGCGGAAAAGACGGGCGCGTAACCAAAGATGATATTCAATCGTATTTGAAGTCACGCGGTGAGAAGCCAGCCGCAGCTTCCAAACCTGCCGAAAAAGAACAAAAAGAACAAAAAGAAGCTCCCAAAACCGCCAAGCCGGCCGCGCCTCAGGTATCGGCTGGTAGCATGGACGAAATTGTGGAAATGGACACGATGCGACGCCTGATCGCCGACCATATGGTGATGTCAAAGGATGTTTCGCCCCACGTTACCTCTTTCATTGAAGTGGATGTTACCAACATTGTTACCTGGCGTGAAAAAGTTAAAGATGATTTCTTCAAGCGCGAAAAAGAGAAGATTACCTATACACCAATATTTGTAGAAGCAGCAGCCCAGGCCATTAAGGCATTCCCCGGTGTAAATGCATCGGTTGACGGGTACAATATCATTCTGCGCAAAAATATAAATATAGGTATGGCAGCAGCATTGCCGTCGGGCAACCTTATTGTTCCGGTAATTAAGAATGCTGACCAGAAAAATCTTATCGGACTGGCCAAAGATGTCAACAGTCTGGCAAATAAGGCCAGAAACAACAAACTGGATCCCGATGATATCAGTGGCGGTACCTTTACCATTACCAATTTGGGTACCTTTGGCAGTATTACCGGTTCCCCAATTATCAATCAGCCACAGGTGGCTATATTGGGATTGGGTGCTATTAAAAAGAAACCTGTAGTACTTGAAACAGAACACGGAGATGTGATTGCCATTCGTCATATGGTAATCTTGTCGTTGGCTTACGACCACCGTGTAGTAGATGGTGCGCTGGGTGGAATGTATCTGCAGCGTTTACAGCAAATTCTCGAAAGTTTCGACGTAAATCGTCCATACTAAAAATAAAAACTTTAAATTCGCAGCACCAGCGCTCCTGCTGGTGCTTTTTTATTTTAATGATACAATGAAAAAATTAAATCTGACGCGTCCTTTTGCTATTTTCGACCTGGAAACTACCGGCGTAAATGTGGGTAAGGATAAAATTGTTGAAATAAGTATAATAAAGATAAATACAGATGGCAGCGAAGAGATACTTGAACAACGTCTGAATCCGGAAATTCCAATCCCGCCCGAAGTTACCAAAATTCACGGCATTGGTGATGAGGATGTTAAGAACAAGCCTACCTTTAAAGCCTTTGCCCCACAACTGCTGCAATTTATTGGCAATGCCGATTTGGGAGGCTACAATTCGAATAAGTTTGATATCCCCCTATTGGTTGAAGAATTTCTTCGTGCGGAAGTTGAGTTTGATCTTAAAAACAGAAGATTCGTGGATGTGCAAAACATTTTTCATAAAATGGAACCCCGCACACTCAAGGCTGCCTACAAGTTTTATTGCAATGCCGATCTGGTGAACGCGCATTCGGCTTTGGCCGATGCAAAGGCAACCTATGAAGTGCTTTGCGCCCAGATTGAACGCTATGATGGCACTGAATATGAAGACAGAGACGGCAGTTTGTCAACGCCGATAGTTAACGATATAAAGGCCTTGCACGACTTCTCATTTCACAGCCGCCATGCCGACCTGGCCGGCCACATTATTTTTAATCAAAAAAATCAGGAGGTATTTAACTTTGGCAAGCACAAAGGTAAATGCGTGGAGGAGGTCTTTGCAAGTGAGCCAAGTTATTACGATTGGATGATTAAAGCCGAATTTCCGCTTTATACAAAAAAAGTGATTACGGCCATTAAGCTCAGGGGGTTCAATAAGACTTCAGTAAACATCAACAGTTAAAGCTGACCTAAATTATACGTGATGAAAATGATATGTATTGGTCGCAACTACAGCGAGCATGCCCGGGAATTAAACAATCCTTTGCCCGAAACACCCGTTTTTTTTATGAAACCGGAATCGGCGCAATTACGCAACAATATGCCTTTTTTCTATCCGGCATTTTCAAACGATATCCAATACGAAGTAGAATTGGTTTTACATATAAGCAAAGTGGGTAAAATGATTGAACCGGGTTTTGCCCATAATTACTTTGACGGAATTGGTGTAGGAATAGATTTTACTGCACGCGACTTACAGCAAAAAGCGAAAGAAAAAGGTCTTCCCTGGGAAATGGCCAAAGCTTTTGACTTTTCGGCCCCGGTGAGTAAATTTATTCCCGTAAGCGAGTTTAACGACCTTAATAACATCCGTTTCGGACTTGACCTTAACGGGAAACGGGTACAGGATGGCAATTCATCAGATATGATTTTTAACTTTGCCAGCATAATAAGTTATGTAAGCCGGTTTATTACCTTAAAACAAAACGATTATATTTTTACCGGCACCCCCTCAGGGGTTGGACCGGTAAAAATCGGTGATCGCCTTGAAGCTTCACTGGAAGGGCGCAAAATGTTGTTGTGTAATATAAAATAACCGTATGATTTTCTGTGTAATTATTTACACAACTATTCCTCCATTTCTTGCATTCTGAACAGGCTTTACAAGCAAAACAAGAAATCACTTCAAATGATGCTGAATGGAATCCGAAATATAATGAAGCGAACAGCTTACCTAATAAAGTTTCTGTTCCCTTACCTGGCGTCATTCAGAAATCAGGTGAAAAATGTGATTTAGATCAAAATCCAGCCTTCATTAAACAATAAAAAAAGAATCTTTAGGTTATATCCTTAAAGAAGCCTGAACTCAGGCACATAATTTGATCTTTACAGATCTACTGGTGAATTGGCATTTGCCGGCTTATTCTGGTTCACCTCAAATCACTTTTTCAGAGCGTGTATTCAATTTTTTCTGTATTCCCGGAACAGAGCGCGCGTTTGTATGTTAATTCGATTAAAACAACCTGATGAAAAACTATTTAATTTTTCTTTTACTTATAAGTTTCCTTTTTGGAATGAATTCATGTATTGAAACCAGAGAAACTGCTCAAAGTTTAAAAGAGCGTTTTCCCGGTGCACGATTGCAGATGCTTCAGAGCAATGATTACGAACTGGGTTATCTGAATATTCACCGCAACGATACATTTCCCACCCTTTTTTTCATACACGGATCCCCGAGCAGTATGAGCGTATATAATACTTACTATTCCGATACCAGTTTGGCAAAGTGGGCCAACATTATCGCTGCCGATCGCCCCGGATATGGTTTTTCCAATCTGGGAAAATCGGAAATATCGGTACGCAGACAAGCTAAGAAGATGTGGGAAATACTTAAAAACGAAGGTTATCCATCACCTCTTTATATTATTGGTTCATCCTATGGAGGCACGGTAGCTACCAAAATGGCCATGCTTAAACCGGATAAGGTGGCCGGTCTGGTATTGGTTTCCGCATCCCTGGCTCCAGGGGAAGAAACCACATACGACATAAGTTATGTTATCCGCAATAAATTTTTCAGATGGTTGCTGCCAAAAAAGATAATGGTAGCCAATGATGAGAAGCTTTCACACACAGAATCTTTGAATGAGATGCTGCCCATGTGGAGCAATATAACAGCGCCGGTCATAATGTTTCAGGGCACGAGAGACCGGCTTATTTTGCCTGAAAATGTAAATTTTGCCCGAAAAAGGCTAACCAAAGCCAAATCTGTGGAATACTACATGCTTGAAAATGAGCGCCATTTCCTACAGGTCAAGTATAAAAAATATATTCTTGAGCGACTTAAAGCCCTGGTGGTGAAAAATGCAAAAGCCCAAAAACATCTGGCTGACCATTGGACATTAACTGAATAAACTTCTCTTGAAGTTCATCCAAAAAGGCTTAATCCTGCCTATTATTTGTTGTCGTAAAACTCGTTCAGAATGTTTGCGATATATTCTATTTCCGTTTGTTGCAAACCATAATAAAACGGCAATCTCAGTAGCGTGTCCGTGTATCGTTCTGCCTGTAACAAACGCCGGCCATCGTGCTTTTTTTGATAAAACGGTGAATTGTGTAACGCCAGATAATGAAAAACAGCATTTACGCCCCTATCCTGCAAATAACTGAGTAAATTATTACGTTCGCCGGTATTGGCTGTAGTTATATAAAACAGATGTCCATTGGGTTTGGCATAGTCCGGCACAACCGGTAAACCTATTCGGCCCTTTTGAGCAAGTGGCTGAAGTGCTTCATAGTAGCTTTTAAAAACACCTGCCCTATCGGTGAAAACATTTTCAGCATTTTCAAGCTGGCCATACAAAAAGGCAGCAGTGAGTTCGTTTGGCAGGTATGAACTGCCCAATGCAACCCATTCATATTTTTTCACATCGCCACGTATAAAAGCAGCCCGATTGGTGCCTTTTTCCCAGGCAATTTCCGCTTTTTGAATCAATGATTTATCATTAATCATCAGCAAGCCACCTTCACCGCAGGTAATATTTTTTGTTTCATGAAATGATAACGCACCCATAATGCCGATACTCCCGAGTGGCTTGTCCCGATACAGGGCATCCATACCCTGGGCAGCATCTTCAACAACAGGAATGTTATAATGGTTAGCCAAAGCCATTATTACATCCATGTTGCAGGCAATACCACCATAGTGAACCACGACAATGGCACGCGTGTTTGGTGTAATCAGACTTTCAATAGCCTGAGCATCAATGTTGGGGTTTTCTGCGGAGCTATCAGCAAAAACTATGCGTGCTCCTCGCAATGCAAAAGCGTTGGCGGTTGAAACAAAAGTAAAGGAAGGAATAATAACTTCATCACCGGGGCCAATATTAAGCAATAAGGCGGCCATTTCAAGTGCATCGGAACAACTGGTGGTCAAAAGCGCCTTTTTTATGCCATATTTGTTTTCAAAGTAAGCATGACATTTGCGAGTAAAAGGACCATTACCGGCTATTTTGCCGTTAATTGCAGATTCAGCAATGTAAAGGGCTTCCTTTCCGGTGAAATGTGGCTTGTTAAAAGGTATATCCATGAATTTTACCATACGGGCTGCTAAAGTAAACTTTTTTATTCTGAAAAACCATCCGGGATTATCAACAAATAAAATACCCATTGTATTTATTTACTTAGCTGCATTCAGGCATCGCTTTAAAATGAGTCCTTTACCCTTACATCCCATCAGTTGGTTATTCCAGGCTTGAAAGAAAAGAACGGACGAGAGGTTGAAAATTATAGAAAAGCGGCAATACTACATTTTTTTAACTGATTTTTTTCATTTGAGGGCATTTTGGATTTTTTTCTGGAAAACAGGAAGGCAAATAGATTATAATAGGTTTATCCCGCCAAAACACCTAATTTTGCCTTAAAGTACTTCTTAAAAAATTGTATTTTTCATCATTAATAAACATTTTATTTCAGGTAATTTTATCATCCAATCCTCACCCATTAAGCTCCAACAATCATGAAAAAAAATTTCATTCTGATTCTTACCGGATTATTGTTTACATATGGCTTTGCACAGCAACACGCTTATAAACCCATTGAAGTAGAGACTTATCAATTATCAAACGGTTTGACGGTAATTCTAAATGAAGATCATCATCTCCCTCAGGTTTTCGGCAGCATATTGGTACGTGCCGGAGGTAAAGATGATCCGAAAGATGCCACTGGTATGGCTCATTACATGGAACACATGCTTTTTAAAGGCACCCGTGAGCTGGGTACCACAAACTTCGATGCTGAACAACCTCACATCGATAGTATATTCAGACTTTACGATCAGTTGGGAAAAGAGACACGGGAAGAAGCAAGAAAAGAGATCCAAAAGAAAATTAATGAGGAATCCATTAAGGCAGGCCGCTATGCCATCCCCAATGAAATGTTTAACCTGCTTCGCAGTATTGGCGGTACTGGAGTAAATGCAGGCACAGGGCCGGATTACACTATTTTTTACAATGCTTTCCCACCCAATCAGATTGAAAAATGGCTTGATCTGTACAGCCATCGTTTCGAACACCCGGTGTTTCGGTCATTTCAGGCCGAATTGGAAGTGGTTTATGAAGAAAAGAACATGTATTCCGATATGTTTGCTTTTTCTCTCATTGAAAAGTTCAATGAAAACTTCTTCCGCAACCATCCTTATGGTCAGCAAACGCTCATTGGCACCATTGACGATTTGAAGAATCCCTCCTTAACTAAAATGTATGATTTCTTTACTACCTGGTATGTGCCCAACAATATGGCGCTCGTTATCACAGGCGATTTCAATAAAGAAACAGTAAAACCCATGATTGAGGCAAAATTCGGCTCATGGAAACGTAAGGATTTCCCCCAACATAAAACATATATAGAAGAACCTTTTAAAGGCCGCGAGCAGGTTGAAATGAAATTAAGTCCAATCAAACTGGGCATTCTGGGATTTAGAACAATACCTGCAGGACATCCCGATGAAGTAGCTTTATCGGTATGCAATGCCGTACTTTCCAATCAAAGTGAAACGGGCCTGCTCGACAAGATGGTGTTGAATAATAAAATGATGGGTGCTCAGGTGATGAACATGCCATACAATGATGAAGGTGCCAGCGTTATCTTGTTTATCCCTAAAATACTCGGACAAAAGTTAAGCAGTGCAGAAGAGTTGATTATAAACGAGTTAAAAAAGCTGAAAGCAGGTGAGTTTGATGATGCGATTATAGAAAATATTAAATCAGAATTGTACCGTGAGCATCAAATCAGCATGGAATCCAATGAATACAGAGGAACCACGCTGGCCATGGCTTTTGGCAGAAATCAGACTATAGATGATCTCTTACAATATCCCAATCGTTTGATGGCCATTACAAAAGAAGATGTGCTGAAAATCGCCAACAAGTACTATGGTGACAATTATCTGGCATTTTATTCAAAAATGGGATTTCCATCCAAAGAAAAGATTGACAAACCAGATTATACGCCTATTACTGCCAATGTGAATGCCTCCTCAGCGTATGCGCAAAAATTTGAAAACATTCCACAAACCGACATCAAACAACAATTTATTGATTTTCAAAATGATGTCACGAAAATTGCTCCCACTACCGGGATGGAAGTGTATTGTGTTAAAAATCCGGCCAACGATATTTTTCAGCTTAAGGCAATTTACAAAGTTGGTACACATACCCTACCGCAATTAGAAATGGCTGCTGAGGCTATGAATCTGGCATTTCCGGCCGAAAGTGATCTGGAAGCCTTTAAAGCCGCCATTGCTGCAACCGGTGCAACGTACAGCTTGTCGGGTGATGAAAGTTATACCTATATAGAGGTTACCGGTTTTGACGACAAATTTGACGAAACCCTTGCCCTGATAAGCTCTTTGCTTGCTACGCCGGCTTTGGATCAGTCAAAAATTGACCTGTTGTACGAATCGGCTAAAACAGAGCGCAAGATGGAAAGAAGCGAACCCGGCAATGTAGCCGCAGCTTTACTGGAATATATAAAATATGGTGACCAATCCGGATATATTGACCGGCCCTCCCTAAAAGAGATTAAATCTTATAAGGCCGATAAATTAGTAGAGGCATTCAAATCGATAGAAGATTACGGAATTAGCATACACTATTCCGGTAATCTAAAGCCTGAAGCGGTAGCAGCAGCTTGTGAGCAAGCTTTTAAAACAACCGCTCAAAAACACGTGGAAACACCTGTAGTAAAAGAGCTGAACCAATATCGCGGGAATACGGTGTATTTTGTCAACAAGAAGAAGGCCACACAAAGCACTATTTACTTCTTTGCCAATGGATTTCAGTATCATCCGGAACATCAAGCAGTAATGGATGCATTCAATTTGTATTTTGGCGGTGATTTTTCAGGACTGGTATTACAGGAAATCCGGGAATCTCGTTCAATGGCCTACAGCGCCGGAGCCAAATATGTAGAACCAGGATTGGAAGGCCGTGAAAGTTATTTTATAGGAATGATAGGAACGCAGGCTGACAAAACGGTTCAGGCCATTACCATTTTTGATAGTCTTGCCAGACACATGCCTGCCAAACCCGAAAGAATCAACATGATTCGGCAATATCTGACCAATTCATCTTTAAGCAAAAGGCCCCACTTTAGAAACCTGAGCACACAAATTGCTGCATGGCAAAACAAGGGGTTTAAATCTGACCCGGCTTATGTAAACCAACCGGTTTGGGAAGACCTTAAATTTGAAGACATACAGCAATTTTATACCCGCAACATTGCCGGTAAACCAATGGTTATTTGTATTGTGGGTGATAAAAAACGCATTGACACCAGAGAGTTGGAAAAATTTGGCAAAGTCAGCTATATCAAAGAAAAAGCGTTGTTCAAACAATAAGTGACTGCAATTTGCCGGTATTTGGTTTGATAAGCAGTACGCTGCTTTACCTTAAACAGTTCCGGCTCAACAGTGTATAATGCACCGAGCAGCGAAACGCTGCCCGGATTTTGTTTTCAACAACATGCGATGATTTGGTGCATCACATTACATCTTCCAATATTGTTCTTACTTCCTCCACGTTAATATCTTTTGGATTTCCAACCGTGGTCATTCGACGCATCCTGAAACGTTCGATGATGCGATCAATTACATCTGCTTCTACCCCATGGTCGGATAGACGGATACCCATACCAAGCGATTTAAAAAACGCTTCAGTTTTTGAAATGGCTTTTGCAATGCGTTCTTCTGTGCTACCCTCTGTAATGTTCCATACACGTTCAGCATATTGCAGCATTTTTTCACTGCGCTTCTCCTTCAACAGTCGCATTACGCCGGGCAGCACTATGGCCAGCGTCACCGCGTGGTCGATACCATAATAAGCAGTGAGTTCATGACCGATCATATGGGTTGCCCAATCCGAGTCCACACCCAGCGACAATTGGCCATTAAGGGCCATGGTTGCCGCCCACATCAGGTTGGCCCGGTTGTTATAATCCGGTTCAGTATCGCTGATTGCCTTAGGGCCTTCTTCAATCAGGGTAAGCAGTAATCCTTCTGCAAACCTATCCTGAACCGGTGTATTTAATGGATAGGTGAGGTATTGTTCCATCACGTGAATGTAAGCATCAACTATTCCATTGGCCACCTGCCTTTTGGGCAGGCTAAATGTTACCTGTGGATCGAGCACCGAAAACTGAGGGAACAGTAAGGGCGATCCAAATGAGAGCTTTTCGCGGGTTTCGGCACGGGTAATTACACCCCCACTGTTCATTTCGCTACCTGTAGCTGCCAGGGTAATCACAGAAGCCAAAGGCATTGCCTTACGAATTGGTCGCATACGCGATAGTATTTCCCAGGGCTCATCGCCCTCATAGTATACTGCTGCAGCAATAAATTTAGTACCATCCAGCACAGAACCACCGCCAACAGCCAGCAAAAAATCAACATTTTCAGTTTTTACCCGCTGCACAGCCTTCATAAGTGTTTCATAGGTCGGATTGGGCTCTATACCACCAAATTCAACGATATCTCTGTCCTTAAGTGCGGCTTTCACCTGATCGTAAACGCCGTTTTTCATAATACTGCCACCACCATAGGTGAGCATGATTCGCTTGTCTTTAGGGATATATTTCCCAATTTCTGCAATTTTACCTTTTCCAAATAAAATCCTGACCGGATTGTAAAAATTAAAATTTTTCATACAAATAGATTGATTTTTTGTGTTTATTGTGAATAAATCTGCTTTAAAAGCGCCATTGGCCTCAATTTTTAAAGAAGTCGAGACCTTTAATCAGCAGCTTTTACCAGAAACTTCCCGGTATTTTTGCCCT
>JAQVEI010000044.1 GCA_028697695.1 Lentimicrobiaceae bacterium | reverse complement strand
GTCATCATAGCCGAAACTGCTGATGTGGATGTTGCTGTTGTTAAATGCGCAGGAGCAGCTTTTGCCTATTCAGGGCAGGTATGTATTCACGCCCAACGCCTTTTTGTTCATCAATCGATATTTGATGAATTTTCAAAACATTTTGTAAAACTGACAAATAAACTGCGCAGCGGAGATCCCGCGCATGCTGATACAGACATCAGCAGTATGATTGATGAAGACAATGCAATCAGGGTCGAAAACTGGGTAAATGAGGCCATCCATGGAGGTGCAGAAGTTCTTGCAGGTGGATCACGTGAAGGCAGCTTTTACCCTCCAACTGTTTTAACCCGGACCCATAATGAAATGAAAGTTTGCAGTCGCGAAATTTTCGGGCCGGTAGTTACTCTTGAGCCCTATGCAGAATTTGATGAGGCCATAGCTTTTATCAACAATACCCGCTTTGGATTGCAGGCCGGAGTCTTTACCAATAAGGCAGATGAAATAAATCAGGCTTTTAACCGGATACAAACCGGTGGGGTAATCATCAACGATGTGCCTACGTTCAGGGTTGACCATATGCCGTATGGTGGCATCAAAGATTCAGGCTTTGGCCGCGAAGGACTTAAATATGCCATTCATGATATGCTCGAACCCCGGATACTGGTGAAAGATTTTTAACCCATGACCAGTGTATTAATATTGCCCGGTGAAGTAGTAAATTCGTATCTTTGCTTTTTAAACCCCGGAAAAAGATAAAACCTTGGAATCAGAACAGCTTACTCTTCTGGCACTTAAGCAAGGCGATGCAAAAGTCTTTGAATCGGTTTTTAAGACATATTACACGCAACTGTGTATTCATGTACGAAGGTACGTTATTGATCCGGATGCTGCCGAAGAAGTAGTACAGGACATGTTTTTTAAAGTGTGGGAAAAACGTAATGTACTCTCCGTGCATACCTCCTTAAACGCTTATCTTTACAGAGCGGCAACCAATCAGGCACTAAATTATATCAAGTATCAAAAAGTTACCAGCCAGTACAAGGAGTACGTCGGCTTTACCACCAACACCGCAACTGAATCCAACGCACATGAGGAATTGGTAAGCAACGATTTGGAAACTAAAATCGATTTTTTGATCAAATCATTGCCCGAGCGGCGAAGGATGGTGTTTGAGATGAGCCGTTTTGAAGGCCTGAAATATCATGAAATAGCTGAAAAGCTGAAGATTAGTGTGAAAACAGTTGAAATTCAGATGTCAAAAGCACTTGCTTTTTTAAGAGACAACCTTAAAGAGTATTTGCCTGCCCTGGTGATGGGTTTGTTTTTTTGGTGGATTAAATAAAAAATTAAAATTAATTAGGGGTAAAACCTCTTTTAATTGTCATATTGCTGATAAGATAAATCAAAAATTACAATGCGTTTAAGAGAGAAGTACTATAAAAGGCTTGTTTCCAAACACTTGCAGGGAGAAACCACCCCTGAAGAAGAACGTATTGTGCAGCAATGGATAGAACGCAGTAGTGCAAACAAAAAATTCGTGGAAGCTGAAAAGGGATTGCTGCTGCTTACTCAGCGAAAACCTGTAACCTATAATCTGGACAATGCCTGGGAGAAAATGCAGCAGCGAATATCGCAGGCCGGTGAATCAAAAGTAGTACCGGTGTATCCGGTTTACCGGGCGAAAATAGTGCGGATTGCCTCGCTTTCGGGTATTGCGGCTATGTTGCTAATGGCTGTAGGGTGGTTTGGATGGCTGAAAAACTCAGGCAATGAAGCTGCAAAAACAATGCTTCAGTTAACCTCCAGTCAAACGGTTGTGGATGATGCCCTGCTCCCGGATGGAAGCCGTATAACTTTAAATACCCGTTCCGTACTTAATTATCCTGAACAATTTGCTCATCATATCAGAGAAGTTTCTATCTTTGGCGAAGCGTTTTTTGAAGTCAGCTCCGATGCTCAACGTCCATTCATTATTCACGCCTCAGGTTTGGATATTCAGGTATTGGGCACCTCATTTAATGTGGAGGCATATCCTGATGCCGGCTTTGTAAAAGTAGCCGTGAACACAGGTAAGGTATTGGTCTATCCTTCAGGTATGCAACCCGAATCGGGAACCTTACTGCAAGTGGGCGAAACAGCTACTTACAGTCAGGCTACCGGTAAAGTGCTCAAAGGTGTCGTGGACGATTTGAACTTCCTTAGCTGGAAAACCGGTGTGCTTACTTTCAGAGAAACCCGGCTGGCGGATGTATTTAAAGCGCTGGAAAAGAAATATGAAACAAAATTTACTATTGATAATCCGGATATATTAAATGAACGTTTAACTGCCCGATTTGAGAGCGAAACCCTTGACCAGGTCCTTGAAACGCTTGAACTGATTTTTGAACTGAAATTTGTATCAGGCGACTCTGAGGTCATCGTTCACTAGGTCATCATTTCGCCAGAAACCGGCTGGTGAATATACAAAGATGACAACTTCTGCCAAACACATTCTTTTTTTGTCTGTTTTTCTGTTGTCCGTGATGGGTATTGAACCTGCCCGTGCACAAACCACCTCCTCCGGAGAAAAATACAACCTTATAGTTTCTGACCAGCCTCTTGTTGTAGTACTCGAGCAACTCTCGCGTATGGCCGGTGTTACTTTTTCGTATAACCCCGATCAGGTTGGGGTTAACCGCAAAATAACCCTTAGAATTACCGGTAAAACGCTGGACGAAATTATGCAACAGCTTTTTGATGAAGATATTTTTGATTTCAGGCGAAAAGGAAGTCAGGTTGTTATTTATAAAAAAACTGAAAAAGTTACCCCAATCGGAGAAAAAGTCCAGCCTGTAGATGCTTCATCCAAACAGCCTGATACTGTTTATCTCATTAAAGAACAACGCGTTACGGATACTGTTGTCAAAATTGAGATTCAGTCCAAAACTGATACAGTCTATCTGGTAGAGAAACAACCCGAACCAAAGATCGGGAGCAAGGATATTTTCAGGAACAACCCACCCATGTATGCCCGCCTGAAGCCACAAACGACTTTTGACGCAGGGTTTAAGTTTTCAGGATTGCTCTCATACCGCAACTTTTCAGGTGAAGAGCAGTACAAGGAATTGCTCAATACATACCGGGATGCCGATTCAGGGTTTGCTTTTTCGGGGGCAGCCGGACTTACACTCCAACTAAATTACCAACGGTTGAGTTTTATTACCGGGGTAGAAATGGTTCAACTGGCTTACCGGTTTAATTACAATTTTAGTACATCCACCGGTGGTTTTTATCTGAAGGATACGCTCGACGCTTACTATACGCTGATAGATAATGATACGACCTGGTTTTATCTTATAGATTCGTCCTATCAACCCTTAGATGTGCAACAATACCGTTACAATACTCTTGTAAAATACCGGTATCTTGATTTTCCCATCGTATTTCAGTACAACGTCCCGCTGGGGCGCAACCTTATTTATTTTAAGGGAGGCTTAATTGCCGGCGTATCGGTTGGAAAAACCGGTTACTATTTATCGGCAGATACACATAGGGTTACTGATCTAAAATCTTTAAAAACCAGGCCGCTTTTAATGTCAGCCCTGTTGGGTGGAGGAATAACTTTGCCTGTTTCCTCAAAAATTATATTTTCTGCTGGTATGTATTATCGGTATGCCTTGCAATCCGTGTATAAAGATTTTGAAATTAAAACCTATCCCGCTGCATTGGGTGCCGATGTCTCTTTAATGATTCGGCTATAATGGCAAAATGCAGAGAACTTTAAAATTTTAATTACTTTTGTTCTTAGATTATAGATTAATCATTTAACCGGAACAAAAAATCAAATGCCTGTAAGGTTTTACATACCTGCTTTGCTTGTGATGTTGTTAACAGGGGTGCTTTTTTCGCATACTGCTGCTGCTCAGCAATATATAGGTGGTTCATTGTGGGAAAACACCACATATTCTCCGGCATTCAATCCATATATTGTAACTGAACCGGTTATTGTTCCCGAAGGTATTCAACTCACCATTGAGCCGGGCACCGAACTGCGTTTTATGATTGGCTCTTCTCTGGTAATAAATAAGGGAACCCTTGTTGCTGACGGAAATGCTGACCAACCCATCCGTTTTACATCACTTAATTCTCAGGGAGAGGAGAACCGGTGGAACGGAGTACAGTTTAATGATGCCCATTCTATGTGGGATGAGCAGGGTAACTTTATATCAGGAAATATACTTCGCCATGTGATTTTAAACAGAGCCACCACAGGCTTATTGGTGACTGACAGCTCAGCGATTTTTATAGAAGATGTTCAATTGATAAACAATAGTTACGGCTTGTTTATTCAGTCGGAAGCTTCAGTACATATGCAGCAATCAACTATTTTTGAATGCAGCTACGGCCTGTATCTCCGGAATTCCAGCAATAATCTCGTTCAGCAGTGTAACATAAGTCAATGCGATATTGGCATCTTTTTTCCTTCAAACAGCAACAGCCGTCACAATAAAATTTTAAACAACAACATCAGCTACAATCGAAATATCGCTCTTTTTCTCAGCCTGGGGCAAAGCAGTCTACAGTACAACATTATACGTGGTAATACGGTGAATCATAACAATATAGGGTTGCACGTCGGTAATGGAGGCACCCAGGATAAAGGTTACAACACCCTTGAAAACAACATCGTCCGTTTTAACGATATAGGGATTAAACTTTCACAGGATGCTGATACACTGCGAGGTAACGAGATTAATTACAATGTAGTAGGTTTGTTGATGAGCCGTGCTTCAAACAATGAGGTGTCAGGCAACAATATTGGCAATTCACAAACCTGGGGAATTAAAATAACCGATGGTAGCAACGATAATCTTTTGCTTCGCAATAATTTAAGCGGGAATTATGCCGGCTTATGTGTGCTGAAAACCGGTGAAAGGTTGTCCGAATTAAATAAGATTCAATATAACTGCATCGAGGGCAATGAGGCTGAAGCCATATTGTTGCAATCGGGGCCTCAGCGTGAGATTACGTATAATACCATTCAAAGCAGCAGAGATACTGCAGTTTTTGTAAACCGGCAACCCAAGGATGTGCTTGCCTTCTATAATTTTTGGTTTACACATGACACCCTCCGGGTTGATTCTCTCATTTATGATTATTACGACGAAGATACTTTGGGTAAGGTTCATTATAAACCATTATCTACTTATCCATACCCGGATGCGCCAATTTCCGCTCCCCGAAATGTGATTAAAAGACAGGCGGGCGATAGTCTGTTGGTTTCATGGGCTGCAAATCCGGAAAGTGATCTTGCCGGGTATAAGATTTATTACGGCAATGGACCGCGAAGCGGATTTCTGCATCATACAGATGTTGGGATGAATACCTTTTTTGTACTTCACGGGGTATTACTTTCCGACACCATCGCTATAACTGCCTATGATACAGATGCTACCGGCAAGTCAGATCAGTATTTGGGTCACGAGAGTGCCTTTGCCCTGGCCATTGCCGGGCCGTATGCCGGCGGGAACAGTGAAATTTGCGAAGACCAATACTATTATACCCTCGAAGCGAATGCCCCGGATGATGCCCAGATAAGTTGGTTTTCTGATGGGGATGGTACTTTCGCTGCTCCAGATCAATTGATAACCTGGTATGTGCCAGGCCCTGTTGATATCGAATCGGGAAAGGTGTTATTGCATATCAGTCAATTAAATGAAAGCGGCCGTTTGTCGGATACTTTGCTATTAAAGATTGTTGGACAACCCATACTATTTGCAGGAAACGATACCACTTTATCCATTGCTGAAATATTCAGCACACTGCATGCACAGGCTGAAAATTTTACCACGCTTTTGTGGACTACTTCAGGAGATGGTTACTTTGATGATGGTGCGCTATTGCATACCTATTACCATCCAGGCGAAGGGGATATAGCGAATGGAAAAGCAACACTCACTTTATCACTAAGCTCTCAGTGTAATGATATGGTTCAATCATTTACACTCTTGTTTATACCTTCCTATGATCTAAGTGGCAGGATACATATTGGAAATATGCCTGCTGCCAATGTTCCGGTACTGGCGCTAAATAGTAATCCGGAGAGTTCAAGGGCAGTTACCATGTCCGCTTCAAATGCTTCCGGCGAATTCCTGTTTACCGGACTGCTGGAAGGTGAATACTATATTTATGCGGTTCCTGATCCTGTGATGAAAGAGACGCTGCCTACCTATTATGCTGAGAAAAACTTCTGGCATCAGGCCTACCTTGTGCCCTGTCATGCCGACATATACGATATTGATATTTTTTTAAATTCGTTGAATCAATCCCTGCCACTGGGTGAAGCAAGTATTGAGGGTGAGTTTTTGTATTCTGGCAATCAAAAAATTTGCGATACAATCTACAATAGTCCCTGGTTCCCGGCTCGTTCACACGGATTTAGGAATGTAACATATGGTAGTGCCGCGGCAAATCATACCATTTTATTGATGAATCCCGGGCTAACCCATGTGCTGGCCTGGACATTGAGTGGAGCAGATGGATCTTTTTCATTTAGTGGATTGCCCTTTGGCAGTTATCGTTTGCTGGGCGAAAAGGCCGGTTACACGCACAGTGTTTCCCCGCTGATTACACTATCACCGGCTCATCCCCATGCGGAAAATATCTCGTTATCCATACAGGAAAAGTCGATTGCCATTCAGGTTCCTGAACCAGGTGAACAGGTGAATGAAATAACTATATATCCAAATCCGGCCAACGAATGGTTGTGGATAAATCCGGCCGCAGAGGAGTCTGATACGCCACCGGATTTGTTTATCTATTCTGCTTCCGGAAAACTGATGCACACGCAAAGTTTAAGCTCCAATCCCGTTGAAGGACAGGCTAAAATTAATTTAAGTAAGCTGAATCCGGGGCTTTATTATGGCATGCTTCGATACCCATCCGGAACGACTTACACATTTAAATTTATTTTGAACCGTAATTCATAAAAACATGCCTGTCTTTTCAAATAAATCTTTCAACTTTTTAGCGGTTTATGTGTTTATTGCTCTCATTTATTGACAGGGATAATGAATGATATTTGATGAACCTGATGATCATTTATTTATACTTTATCACACCGATATTTTTTTTACTATAAGTAGGGGTAAAACCTGTTTTAATTGTCATACGGAAGTCAAAATCTCGTGCACGAACCATTAATCATTGTCAACTTATTGCAGGTTATTTATTTTCAAAGACAAAAAGTTATTGTTTATGATTGTTTACATCTTTAATAACACTGAAACTTGAGGATTCTAATCCGTCATTATAAGCTATTTAACAGTTCTGCTCTACTATGGTCGCGGAGCTCTTTTATTTTTTCTAAAAGTATTACTATATCATCTACCTTTCATCTTTGCAGCTATTCTAAAATATACCAAATATTAAACCCATTATTAACAGCATTTAAGTATAGAAAGGAGGTCCACGGCAATATATCCTATAAGTTTGTTTCAAGAATAACATCCCTTTGATTGGGAAAAAATCAATAAATAATAATTAAAAACAAAAAATGATCAAAATGAGAAAATTACTCACGCTTCTGATTGTGGCAGTGATGATGATCGGTAACACGTATGCTCAGTTTGTTTCGTATGGATTTACGGCTAGTAATGGCACCTATACAGCAATAACCGGAGGTACCATGCTTGGGACTGCTACCTCTGATGACCAGCGTTATGTAGACCCGTCCGATCCCACTGGTAGTTCAACTGCTACGGGTATTGGTCTGCCAATTGGATTTAATTTTGTATTCAATGGCGCAACATTCGATCGCTTCGCGGTGAATACCAATGGATGGATATCACTGGGACAGAGCTCTTCTACTCCTGCAGTAGATATCAGCTCAACGAGTTCGTACAATCCACTGACATCCACCACTACATACTCCAATCCGCTGTTGCGTAACCGTATCGCCGGTTTTGCCCGCGATTTACAGTCACGCACAGGGGGTGAAATTCGTTATGAAACCATTGGAACTGCACCCAACCGGGTTTGTGTTATACAATGGAAAGATTACAAACGTTATGGTTCTTCCTACACGGATGAATTTCTCAATTTCCAGATTCGTTTGAATGAAACCACCAATATGGTGGATATCGTTTTTGGAAATGTTGTTGGAAACGCTTCTTCCGGTACTGCACAGGTTGGATTAGGCGGTACCAATGGCACAGAGTTTCTGAATCGTACCTCCACAACCGGATGGTATACTACCATCGCCGGTTCTACCAATGGTGCTACCATGACCTACAGCGATGTGTTGGTTCCTGCATCAGGTTTAACCTGGACTTTTGGCGCTATGCTTCCTTTGGCTGCCAATTATGTGTCTCCTGCTAACGGTGCTGCTGGTATGCCAACCAACACAACCCTCAACTGGACCCCCAATACAACAGGCGGCGGTGCTCCTACCGGATACCGGGTATATATGGGTACTGACAATCCTCCTACGAATGTCGCCAATGGCGTAGATGTAGGTAATGTTTTGAGCTATACTGCTCCCGGTCCATTATCCGTGGGTACTCAATATTTCTGGACCATCGTTCCTTACAACGCAGTAGGACAGGCCACGGGCAATGCAACTTATAGTTTCACCACCACTCTTGGTGTAGGTACCCTTCAGGGATTCACCACCAACGGTTTTGGAATTCCCCTGGCAGGTGTTAACGTTTCTATCACCAATGGAGTAAGTACTTATTCTACCGTTTCCGGACCTGACGGTGCTTACGAAATTGCACTGGTAACCGCCAGCCCCTATACCTTAACGGCTACTTTGGCAGGATATAACACCACTGTGATGGAGATAGAAGTTGCCCCGGCAACCACCACCTATGTAAACGTTGAGATGAGGCGTCCTTCAATGGCCGTTACCCCTAATCCATACAATGTTTCAGTGAATCCCAATGAAATGTTAAATGGTGCAATGAATGTGCTCAACAATGGAGATGGTCAACTGACCTGGACTGCCAGCATTAATTACACTTCACCTGGACCTAACACCTGGTTGAGCCTTGGTTCAACTACCGGTGTAGTTCCTGCTTATTCAAACTATGATCTTCCTGTGGAATTTAATGCCTCAGGACTTTCATCCGGTGCGGTAAAAACTGCTGAAATTACCTTTACCTCCAGCCCCAACGTTGGAACCATAGTTATTCCTGTAAGCATGACCGTATCGGGTACGCCATTGAGCGCTCCGACCGATCTTACTGCAGTGTTAAGCAATCCTATTACAGGTACCGTGGCACTGAGTTGGAATTTCACACCTTCGGGATCATTCCAGTACTTTATCATTAAACGCAATGGCGTTCAGGTAGGTACAACCACCAACACCACCTATACGAATACTCTGCCTGTTTACGGAGTATATAGCTATACTGTTCAGGCTGCCTTTAACGAAGGCAACTCTGCTCCTGCAGGCCCGGTTACCATTGAGTGGGCTAATCCTACTTTGGTGTTGAACCCAACGTCACTCTACAATGAGCAGTACCCAAATAGCAGCGAACCTGTTATTTTCCGTATTTCAAATACCGGTGAAGGTACCCTCTCCTATTCATTCCCCGAATATGCAGCTCGTCAACTTGTAAACTCACCCGGGTTTACACCCAACGTACGTTCAAATGTTGAACATGTACTGGTAGCCAAAGGCGAAGCCGACCCAACCGATGGACAGGGTAACCGCAACCTTCGTGGTGCAGGTGGCCCCGATCAGTTTGGTTATTTCTGGATGGATAGCGATGAAACAGGCGGCCCGGCCTACGTATGGAACGACATCTCAGCCACCGGTACGCTTGTAACCGGATTAACTGACGACAACGTTGTTGGTCCTTTCCCGCTTGGATTTAACTTCCCGTTTTATGAAAACACCTATGCAACCATCAGCGTAAGCTCCAATGGATATCTTACTTTTGGTACATCAAGTGCTTTTAGCAACCAGAACATTCCAAATACATCAACTCCAAATGATGTTATTGCATGGTGTTGGGATGACCTTCACGGTGCTGGCGCCGGAAGTATGGTTCATTATCAAAACATGGGTGATTACTGGGTAATTCAAT
>JAQVEI010000043.1 GCA_028697695.1 Lentimicrobiaceae bacterium | reverse complement strand
ATGAACCTCGATCACAGTGTATGTACTTATTGCGGGCAATGCGTAGCCGTATGCCCCACAGGAGCTCTCACCGAAGTGGATCACACCAACAACATTATCAGGGCATTGGCCGATCCAACCAAAACTGTGGTGGTTCAAACCGCTCCGGCAGTACGCGCTGCTTTGGGCGAAGAATTTGGATTGCCTGCCGGCACCCGGGTAACCGGTAAAATGGCAGCAGCATTACGCAGGTTAGGGTTTAACTACGTGTTTGATACGGACTTTGCAGCCGACCTCACTATTATGGAAGAAGGTACAGAACTGCTCAACAGGTTAAACCGCCACCTGAAAGGTGAAGAGGTTCCCTTGCCCATACTCACATCATGCTGCCCCGGCTGGGTTAACTTCTTCGAGCATCAATTTCCGGAAATGAGGGATATTCCTTCAACGGCACGAAGTCCTCAGCAAATGTTCGGTGCCATTGCCAAAACATACTTCGCAGACAAAATAGGCATAAAACGCGAAAACATGATAGTGGTTTCCATTATGCCCTGCCTGGCAAAAAAATATGAATGCCAGCGCGAAGAGTTTGCTACTGATGGCAATCCCGATGTGGACTATTCCATTTCGACACGGGAACTTGCCCACCTTATTAAACAATCCAACATTGATTTTCTTGCACTACCCGATGAGGATTTTGACAACCCTATGGGCGAATCAACAGGTGCAGGCGTAATTTTTGGAACTACAGGTGGTGTAATTGAAGCAGCTGTTCGTACAGCCTACGAAGTACAAACAGGTAAAAAACTCGAAAATGTCGATTTCAAAGAATTAAGGGGTATGGAATATATACGTGAAGCTGTCATCGATTTTGATGGTTTACCCATACATATCGGAATTGCACATGGCCTTGGCAATGCACGTCAATTATTGCAGGACATTAAAGATGGCAAATCGCATTATCATGCCATAGAAATCATGGCCTGCCCGGGTGGTTGCATAGGTGGTGGCGGTCAGCCACTGCATCATGGCGATTCATCAATTATAAAGGCAAGACAAAAAGCCATTTACGATGAAGATCTCAGCAAAACAATTCGTAAATCACATGAGAATCCCTACATTATCGAACTTTACGAAAAATCCCTGGGTAAACCCATGAGCGACAAAGCGCATCATCTGTTACATACGCATTACTTTGATAAAAGCAAAAAAGTAACCGTAGAATAGGCTGATATTTTGCAACTTACATCTTAAAAAGAAAAAGAAATGGCAACTATAACATTACCCGCAAACAAACTTGAGCAGCTTAAGGATGTTTGTAAATCGTTCAACAACGACAAAAAGGAACTCATCAATGTACTTCACAAAGCGCAAGGTATTTTTGGTTATTTGCCGGCTGAAGTTCAGGAAATCGTAGCAAAAGAATTGAATATCTCGGTTGCTCATGTGTATGGTGTGGTGTCCTTTTACTCATTTTTCACCATGCTTCCCAAAGGAGAACATCCCATTTCTATTTGTTTGGGAACTGCCTGCTATGTGAGGGGTGCTGAAAAAGTAATTGATGAATTCAAAAAACATCTACAGATTAAAGTAGGAGAAACCACTTCAGATGGAAAATTTTCATTGTCATGCCTTCGCTGCGTGGGAGCTTGCGGGCTTGCACCGGTAGTACTCGTCGGCGAGAAGGTTTATGGCAGGGTAGCACCCGAAGGTGTTAAGAAAATTCTGCAGGAATATTCCTGATAAAATAGTTCGTGTTTTGGTTTTAGGTTGAAGACGGCCGGACATTATTGTCCGGTTGTCTTTTTTATAGTATATCCCCTACTTTCGACAGAAAGTTTAGATTAAACGTGAAACGAATCCTGTCTTTTATTGAAGGGCTTACCTTAGACAGATTTGAACTTACCAGTAGAGGTACGTAGATTTCCAATAAAGGGGGTATTCCCGTTTTTAATCCTATTTCTGCAAACAATTCCGTTCGCCGGTCTTCCTTTTGCGCCTCATTCATCCAAAGCAAAGTGGCGAAAGGCTTTATATTCAGCACATTGAGGTTCCACGGCAGGCTTGAACTAAAGGTGAGAGAGGTAACAAGTGAGGGAGATAATTGCATTAAATTCACCGGGGTTATCAACCCGCCTTCATTTATACTAACCTGCCTCGAAAAAAACGAAGTACCGGGTTTTGAAAAGCGATCAAAGTAGGTGCCTTCAAATAAATACAATTCATCCCCGGCTCTTGCTGACAGACTCAACCCATACAGAGGCTTATCCGGCGCAAGATGAAGTTGATAACCGCAAAAAAAGCGCGCATCCAAACCGCGATCTTTTCCAGAATAACTGAAACGATAATTCACGTTTGCTGTTAACTTTGAGTAAAAATCGTTTCCTTCAGCCGACAATATAACCGCATAGGGATGCAGCACTGAATGTTTATTTATTTCGATGCCTGCCGCTGCCACAGGAATCCAGTCAGCCTTAACCTCCTGTACAATTTTCTGAAGGTCGGATACATATAAAATGGAGAAAAAATAACGGATACTATTTTTCATCCGGCTCATATCGGGAATCATCACATACGATAAGCTTAAATTTAATCGATGATAGTTCTGCATTCCGGGTGCTCCAAATTGACTGGCATCGCCTTGAACTTCAAATTTACTCCCTGGTTTCTGCGGCAGGAATGTAAATTTCGTGTTCATGTAACCGGTTAGTTGTGAAGTTTTGAAAGAATAAAAAGGCAACAACAAAAATTCGAATGGTCTGGGAACAAGTAAATGATTTTGAAATCCTACCCCAGGCATAAATCCATTGATCCGGGTATAATTAAATGCCGGAAAAAAAAGCAGCAAACGTTCTTCGGGCCGGTTTAAAGTAGCTATCCATTGAAATTTAAGCGGATCCCGCTTCCTGAACAAGCCTTTCATGCGATAATTATTGTTTAAACGATTCGTCTCAAGCATTTTATGCTTTGAATCAATAACATAGTATTCGGCTGGTCCAATATGAGTATCAACCCATTTTTTACCTGTAAAACCCTCCAGCCAATTGCTGCCGGCAAGGGTGTCGTTTTTAAATGCATCAAGCACAAGGGGCCCTGCGAGTTTGCCTTTGTTTTTCAACAATAACCTGCCTTCTTTATGTTTTTTTACGGCATAATCCATCTTTTTGGTTGAACCCACCACATCCCCGAAAAACCAATCGAGATTTTTATCTGTGACCAACTCAAATGCGTGTTGCAGATCGGGTGGCTGAGGATGTTTGTTTTTCCACTTGAAAAAATAAGATTGCACCCCTTTAAAAAATAGGGAATCGCCAAGATAAGCTCTTAAGTAGTTGAAGGCGCCGGCACCGTAATTGTAAATAATATTATAATCGGCAGATTCACTATATTTATCTGCAGGCAGGTTCAGCGGCTGAACATAATTTTTATTGACCGCGTATAGCCATTCCAATTCTGACATTAAGGTAACAGGCAGATGGTTTATTTTAAGAAACCGGGCAACTTTTTCCTCCAGGAAAAGACTTTCCCATAATTTTTTTTCAGGGTACAATGAAGCAATATACCTGTTCTCAAGAGCACTAGCCAGGCTTTCATCCAGATATGGATATTTACGTTCATTGGTTGCCAGAGCCCCATAAAACCAACTATGAAGCAACTCATGCACTATTACCTGATGCAAAGTATAATCGTCTTTGGCAAATCCGATGATGGCTGCACCAGGGTATTCCATACCCAAACCAGCACCCAATGGACCCTGTACCAGTGTAAATTGCGGGTAGGGATAGCTGCCCAGTACGTTAGAAAAGTAGTTTAATGCCGATTTTATGTATTCAATGGAGTGTTGCCATAAATCAGACTGCCGGCTGGTAAACATGGTAGTAATGTAAATGGGATTACCAGCGTGCCCGGGTATTATGCTATCGATCATTACATGATAACGTTTATCGGCAAACCAGGCGAAATCGTGTACCTGATGCGCTGAAAAAACTATGGTTTTGTGTTGGCTTGCCGATGCCGTGATACCGGGTATAGTCAAACTGGGTTCTGATTTCCAGGCAGTATCGGCTGCAATGGTGTTTAAAAACTCTCTTTCACCATTGGATATCAATGTTCCACTTGCTCCTACCCTGTAATTTGAAGGTAAAGTTATATTCACGATGTAATCTCCAAATTCCTGATAGAACTCTCCCTGGTCGAGGTAAGGCATGGGATGCCATCCTTCCATATCATAAACTGCCGGTTTCGGATACCACTGGCTTATCTGATATGACTGGGCATTATGCCCCAAACGGCTGATTCCCGATGCAGGGAGTTTAACTTCAAAAGGAATGGTAAACCGCATGGTATCATTGGGTAGCAAAGGATAAGGCAGGCAGACCAATGCAATATCCGGATTGGTTTCATCTATTGTCCAGCGAAGATTCTGATTGTCAATATAAAAGCCTTCTACGCGAATATATCCCAGGTTTGTGGAGTCTTTAAACAGTCGCTGCCTGCCCTGATTAAGCATGATTTGTTTGGCCAATGCCGTATAATTGTTTGAATAGGCATTTGGATACAAATGAAAATACATATCATGCAAGGTATCCGGAGAGTGGTTTATGTATGTGAGATGCGCAACAGCCTCCAACAGGTGAAGTTTATCATTCAGGGTAACATCAATTACATAATTGGCTTGCTGCTGAAAGTAATTCTGAGAAAAAGAAGACGGTAATAAAATAAATAAGGCAAGCCCAATTGTCAGGCCTGCCTTTAAAAAATTATACAGAAACGGTCTTCTCACAGCATTTTAATTGTCTGATTTGAAAAAAACCGGCAGAATCCACCTGCCAAATCAGGTGAGCAACAATATAAGAATGATAATCAATACGAGTGTACCTGTACCAATAACAATATAACCTCCATCTTTCCGAATGCTTTGCTTCATGTCCTTTAATTCCTTGCGCAGCTCAGCTTTTTCGTTTTTGGTAAGATTGCTCTTATCCATGTCACGTATTTCATGAATACGCTCAATCATAGCTTTGGCCTCTTTGGCAGTAATCCGGTTTTCTCCCTCAGGAGCGTGATTAGAAGCCTTAATGCTCTGATTATCTGTAACTTCATTCGCAGCAAATATGAGCGATGATCCAAAGATCAGCATCACGAATCCTATAAAAAGCAATATTTTTTTCATGGCTAAAAATTTATGTGAACAAATATAATCGATCAGTAAATGACCAATATATATACGTCCTGAAAGGAGAATTGTTCAAAACCTTTACAAAAACATCTTCTATCCTTTAGAAACAAATCCCCAGCAGGACGAAACCTAAAGTAGAAATATTTTCTGTCGCGGATTAGTTTAATTCACGACTTCTTTATTCAACACCTGCGCTACCAGGTCGGCTGCTTCGTGCAACATAACTGCGGAATATACCTTTAGCCCGGAATTTTCAATCAGCTCTTTGGCTTCTTCTGCATTGGTACCCTGCAGGCGCACGATGATTGGGATATTGATGGTTCCAATATTTCTGTATGCATCCACTATACCTTGTGCAACGCGGTCGCAACGCACAATGCCCCCAAAAATATTCACCAGGATGATTTTAACATTTGGGTCTTTTAAAATGATACGAAAAGCCTGTTCAACACGCTCGGCATTGGCAGTTCCTCCCACATCAAGGAAGTTGGCCGGTTCGCCTCCTGAAAGTTTAATAATGTCCATGGTAGCCATAGCCAATCCGGCACCATTCACCATACAACCCACGTTTCCCGATAGTTTAACATAATTCAGATGGTACGCGCCTGCTTCAACTTCGGCAGGGTCTTCTTTGGTTAAGTCGCGCATAGCCAACAGGTCGGGATGACGAAACAGGGCGTTCTGGTCAAGCCGCATCTTACAGTCGGCTGCCATAATCAGATCGTCCGAAGTTTTAAATACAGGATTTACCTCAATCATAGCGGCATCACTTCCCATATAAGCATTATAGAGCCCGCGGACAAAAGTGATCATATTTTTAAATGCGGCGCCCTCCAATTTAAGATTGTAGGCAATTTTCTGACATTGAAAATTCTGCAAACCTGCTCCGGTGTCAATTTCTTCGGTAAAAATAAGCTCAGGTGTTTTTTCAGCCACTTCCTCTATGTCCATTCCTCCCTCGGTGGAATACATGATCATTACTCGACTGGTGGCACGATTCAGCAGAATGCTCATATAAAACTCCTGAGGCTCACTATCGCCGGGATAAAAAATATTTTGTTCAATCAGCACTTTGTTTACGCGTTTGCCTTTTTCACCGGTTTGAGGAGTAACGAGATTCATGCCGATAATTTGAGATGCTTTTTCAAACACTTCATCCAAAGAAGCGGCAATTTTCACTCCTCCCCCTTTACCCCTTCCCCCGGCATGTATCTGGGCTTTAACCGCCCACCTGGTAGATTTGGTCTGTTGCTGAATTTGTTTTGCTGCTTCAACAGCTTGCTCCGGAGTTTCGGCAGTAATGCCAACAGGCACAGGAACTTTGTAGGATTTAAGAATTTGTTTCGCCTGAAATTCGTGAAGATTCATATGTTTAAATTAAGAGGTGTGCCTTTAATAAAAATATTATATCAAAAATATGATAAAAAAAATTGCAAACTACAAGAATCTCGTATATTTGTGCTGCAACTACGGCAGTAAACAATAAAACCAGCCATCAGTTCAACAATTTTAATAGTTTTTTTTATTTCAGGTTGATCTTTTTATATTTTTTTATCAGACATACATTATTTAGGCGAAAAAAGTTTATGAAAATATTGACGCTTTCTGCCCTTAATTCTGCGGTTATTCTTATTTTGTTATTTGTTATCGCGCCGGTATCGGGTATCAGCAAGGTTATTTCTACCAAAACCGTGGCTGCTGTACGTACCGAAGATCCTCCTAAAATAGATGGTATTTTTGATGTGAATGAATGGCAAAATGCCACTCTCATGGATGAATTTAAACAATACGCTCCTGTTTCCGGACTTCAGCCCGCGTTCAATACTGAAGTATACCTATTGTATGATGATGAAGCTATTTACCTGGCCGCCATCATGCACGACATCAGTCCGGACAGCATCAATACACAGTTGGGCGTAAGAGACAACTTCGGACTTAATGCCGATTATTTTGGAGTAGGCTTCGATACTTACAACAATCAACAGGATGCATATTATTTCATTGTTTCAGCATCAGGCGTTCAGGTTGACTGGCGCATAAATGACGGCACCTACAACGCGGTATGGTACAGCTCAGTTAAAATAAATGAAAGCGGCTGGGTTGCTGAATTAAGAATACCCTATTCAGCCTTAAGGTTTCCACAAAAAGACATTCAAACCTGGGGAATTCAGGCATTTCGGAAAATAAGAAGATATCGTGAAGAAAGCCAGTGGGCTCTGGAAGAAAAAGGCACAGATAAAGCCCAGATATACTGGGGCAAACTTACCAATCTTCAGGATATACAACCACCTATTCGGTTGTCTTTTACGCCTTATGTATCCTTTAACACCCAACACTCGAGCCACCCTTTGGTAAAAGATGATCCGTGGGCAACCTCATTCAACGGAGGCGTGGACATAAAGTACGGTATCAACGAAAGTTTTACAATGGATATGATATTGCTACCGGATTTTAGCCAGGTTAAAACTGACAGGATAGAAAATAATCTTACAGCTTATGAACTTATCTATGATGAAAACCGTACTTTTTTTAACGAAGGCATTGATCTGTTCCAGAGAGGAGATTTGTTTTATTCCAGGCGTATTGGCAGAAGGCCTTTACTGTCATCATCGGTAAGAGATTCGTTAAGAGAAAGAGAGTACATTTCGGGTAATCCATTGAATGCAAGATTGCTGAATGCGACCAAAATCAGTGGACGAACAGCGGCAGGTACCGGCATTGGGTTTTTTAATGCAATTACCGGCAATACCTGGGCCACTATTACCGACAGTGTTACCGGTGCCGAGCGACAACTGCTTACCGATCCGGCCACCAATTACAATATCCTTGTTGTTGATCAAACCCTGCCCAACAATTCGTCCGTTTACTTAATCAATACCAACGTTTCGCGTCCGGGCGGCTGGGACGATTCGAACGTTACTGGCGCCGGTGCCACACTTGGCGACAAAACCAAAACATATTATTTTAGTGCGAATCTGGCTGTCTCCAAATGGTTTACCGCCGGAGAGGAGTCCTATCTGCCACTGGGAGAACAAAAAGCAGGTTACAATTATGGCTTATCCTTTTTAAAATCCCGTGGAAAATTCCAATTTAGTATTTATCAGATTGCGCTGGACAAATACTTTAACATCAACGACTTAGGCATAAACAGAACCAACAACAAGCTTAACCGGGGCTTATATCTTAGCTATAGAATATATGAGCCCTTCAGCATTTTCAGAAATTTATCCCAGAGCATTGCATATGACCGTAACCAATCTCTCGATAGCAAGAAAAATATCAACACAGAAATTTATTACAGAGGGAATGCTACCTTCAACAATTATCTGAGTTTGTGGTGGAAAATAGGTTTGTCGCCCTATGAGAGATATGATTTTTATGAACCCAGAAGTAAGGATCGTTTTTATATTGAACCAGGATATGCCACTTACAATCTTGGTTTTTCCACCGATTACCGCAAACGCTTTGCATTAGACGGGAATATAGATTATTCACGTGATTTTAATAATCTGGAAGTTTACCGTATGGAAATTGAACCCATATTCAGGGTAAATAACCGTTTTTTCCTAAAACATGAAACAACGCTGGGGTTAAATCCCGGAAACCTGGGATATGTATATCAGTATCAGGGAAATATTTGGTTTGCAGAACGGGATATTTTTACACTCGAAAATGCTTTTACCGGTAATTATATGATCAGCAGGCCGGTATCTATAAGCTTAACATTCAGACATTTCTGGCAAAAAGCACAGTCTAATGCCTACTACTTTTTAATGGAATCAGGCTACCTGGACCCTGAACCCGACTATCCGTTTGAGCATCATTTCAATTACAACTTCTTTAGTGTTGACCTGAATTTAAGCTGGGAATTTGCCCCGGGCAGTATGTTTAGTCTGGTATGGAAAAACAATATTGAACAAATTCAATTCAACAACAATTATACAATAGGATTTAAAGACAACCTCAATCAAATGTTCGATTCGCCACAAATAAACATGTTAAGCATTAAAGCCCTTTATCATCTTGACTACAATGAACTTATAAGAAAACGCCGAAAAAATACCAGCATTCGGAACAATTAAAATTGAAGGACCAAAACAAGCTTAATTATTTACCGATCAAGTTTTTTGTTCAGCATTATAAAGAAAAAGCCCTTTAGTGTCACTCCTTCGGGATGATCTATTATTAACGCTTGATCCGAAAGTAACAGATCCTCTAAATGTTTTTATAGCTGTAAAGTAAACCGAATCTGTGACAACCCCGAAGGACTGAAATTATTCTGGAAAAAACCATGCCGGGTCGGGCGGATCGGCCAACCCTCTTATTTTTTATCGGACACTAATGATAGTTTATAAAAATTGATGAGATTAGCATACTAAAACATGTTTAAAAAAGATTACTTTTTTGAAATTTAGCGATTAACTTTTGTAGCAATGGCATAGCTTTTGCAATTTATTATACCTATTTATAACCCTTTAAAAAGATTGTTTTATGTTCGCAACTTTAAAGTTTCCCATTATGGGATACACCAAAATCAGACTCATCGTAAAAAATGGATACAAATGGCTGGCTGAGCTCGTTGGTCCCGGTCTTGAAGTTGAAATTTATGAAGAGGATTTTGAAATTGACAATGCATAAGGTTATCTGATAGTCTTGATGTATTATGACGTATCAGGAGAGATATGTTATAATCTATAATTATGCGTAAACAATAAAATTAGGCCATCCGGATAAGCGGTGGATTTGTTTCCTGTCGATATTTTATTTTACCTTTGCCTGTCCACCAGTTCACATATACATGATTCAGGCAAACAATCTTTGGAAGTCATACGGCAACTTAACGGTATTAAAAGGGGTAACACTACACATTCAAGCAGCGGAAATCATAGCAATAAGCGGCGCATCAGGAGCCGGCAAATCGACCTTACTGCATATTTTAAGTTCGCTCGACAGGGCAGATAAGG
>JAQVEI010000042.1 GCA_028697695.1 Lentimicrobiaceae bacterium | reverse complement strand
ATAAAATCGTAGGCTCCGTTGCGGGTGGCCTTTACCGCCAATTCCAAAGAGGCGTAAGATGTAATCATTACCACCACTATATCGAGCATTTTTCGTTTAACATACTCAAGTACCTCAATGCCCTGAATGCCAGGCAATTTGTTGTCGAGCAGGATGATGTCAGGCATTTGAGTGTCTATTATTTCAAGCGCTTCCTCTCCGGTGGCTGCCTCAAGTACTTCAAATTCTATATGCTCATCCATAAATGGATAGTCAACTTTAAAGTTTTGAAGTATGCGATGCGTTCCCATGCGGATGCCCACCTCATCGTCAACTACCAATATTTTGTAATTTGACATCGGTCAGATTTTTAAAAGTTTGTGGATTTCCCGCTGAAGCTGGTCGGCACGTATGCCTTTGTCGAGGTATAAATCGGCTTTTATCCAGTTTTGATTGTCATCACCTTTGATGTTGAAAGTCATGCCGGTTTCCGCCGTTACACCGGTGGCAATAATAATGGGTACATCTGGGTACTTTCGTTTAATCCGGTAAGCAAGTATAAAGCCGCTATCATCACTTTCCATCATCAAATCCAATATGGCAAGATCCGGCCGAACAGTGTCGATAATATGCTCAGCTTCTTTTTGGCCTTCAGCGGTTATAACATCAAATCCAAATTGTTCTACCCTAAGCCTCATTTGAAACAGATAATCCAAATCGTCGTCTACAATCAGAATTGTTTTTTTCATATTTTTTTATTTTTCATTGATTTATCTTCTTCTATTCTCTCTTTTTTGGCTTTTACGCGATGTTAATCAGGTTTGAATCCGCGGCAAAGTAATGGTAAAGGTGGTTCCTGTTGCTCCTTTTTCAGGATTGGCATTGGACACATAGGTGATATTGCCTTTGTGCATTTTTACTATTCCGTAAATTATGGGCAATCCCAGGCCGGTGCCTTTGCCTATGGGTTTAGTAGTAAAAAATGGGGTAAAAAGTTTGGTTTTGTCTTCTTCCGAAATGCCATTCCCATCGTCCTGAATGTGTATTACCACTTCCGATTCCTTTTCTTCAATTTTAATGCGGATGTTGCCTTCTCTGTCAGGAATTGCTTCTACCGCATTTCGAATCAGGTTGGTAAATACCTGCGTCATCTGGTCCCAGTCAAGCGGTACCAATGGATTACTCACCTTTGACTCCATGGTTATATCAATGGTATTGGGTGCAATAATGGTTTGTATAGCAGATTCAATAAGATGATTGATATCCGTTTGAACGATGTTGACCTGGTTTTTGCGGGCAAAATTAAGTAATCCCCCTACAATTTTCTTGCATCTCTCAGCTTGTCCGGCTATAAGGTCCAGATCCTTTCTGATGGGGTCATCATCAGCGGCTTCGTCCTTTAAAATGTTGCTATACATGGTAATGATTCCCAAAGGATTATTTAGCTCATGAGCTATGCCGGCAGAAAGTTGGCCCATGCCTGCCAGTTTCTCCGACTGACGCAATGCCTCTTGTGTACTGGCCAGGCGTTCATTGGAGATGTTTAGCTCCTGAATGTAGTTGTGCAGCTTTTCAATGGTGTAGGGCAGGCACATTTCATGTTCAGCAAGCCCCTGAATGATAGCGATGGCATGGTCTTCACATGAATCATATCCGCAGGCACCGCAATCAAGATGGTCTCCGGGATCAAATTTTCCCATCTTCTCCAGGGCTTCTTTTATTTGTTCCGCATCAGGCCGCTTGTTGCGGATGTCTTTAACCTGAAAAGCCCTGAACAGATCAATCTTTTCGTACTCCTGATACTCCTTCTGCCAGGTTTCCATGTTCATGGTGTCAAGTTTATGCAGGGTGTAGTCACTAACGCTGGCCCGCTTGCGATAACGACGACCTGTGGAAGGAAACAACGAAGGATATGGCGACATGCCGGGGCCCATAATACACCCTTCGCAGCACAACAATTCGAGATGTTCACGGGCTATTTGTCCACTTTCAAATTCTTTAATGGCTTCCTGAAAATCTCTTTTGCCCTCAGCCACAATTACATTGCGTTCAAATATATCTTCTTTTACATCCATTGTATTGAGCAGCCCCCGGCTAACCGGGAAAATGGAACCTCTGCCCCCCATTGGCGAATCAAACTCAGTCGGCAATACCTCTGCCGGTTTCAATTTTTTTTCAGCAAACATTTCACGCAATTCCCTGTAGGTAATCACGGCATCTATTTCTTCGGATTCATCCTTTTTTGCCACGCATGGGCCTATAAAGACCAGCTTAAGGTCAGACCCGTGCTTGTCTCGCGCTACCCTGCCCATGGCTACCATAGGCGACACAATGTTGGCCAAAGCGGATACCAGGTCAGGATGATAATGCTCAATATACTTTACAATGGCCGGGCAGTCCGAACTAATCACCGGCGGATAATTGCCTGATTGAATAATCTTTTTGTATTCACGTGCGACAAGATCGGCACCAAAAGAAACTTCAAAAACGTAATCAAAGCCCTGTGCCCTTACCAGACTCACAAAAAGCCGGTGATTTTTTATCTCCGAAAATTCGGCAGGAAAACTTGGGGCTATCAATGCAGCAACTTTATGCCCGCTGTTTATCAGATATTTTACCTTATTTATCTCTTTTCGAAAAACCTTGGCATTCTGACTACAAACTTTAACGCAGTTACCACATCCTATACAGCGTTCGGCAACCACTTCTGCCTGACCGTTGATGATGCGAATGGCTTTGGCCGGACACTCCCGTACACAGGTATAGCACACCCGGCATCTCTCTTTGATGGTGCTTACCAATTGTTCTTTCGAACCTATAGAGGGGGTATCCATGGCTAATAGGGTTATAATGGGACTTCGCGTTTTTTATATGTGGTAAGCAGTAGCTCCCGTGCAAGCGCACTGTTGGGTGAAATCAAGAAATCGTTGTACAGGCCAATGACTCCGGGATTTTTGTGTGCGGCCGTGATGGGATCTTTCTCATCGAGTTCATATAAGGCTTTTTGCCTGATCTTTAGAGCATTGGGCACTTTAATCATGGGTTGGCCTCCTCCATTGATACATCCACCCGGACACACCATTACTTCAATAAAATGCAAATCGTCGCGACCTGCTTTTATTTCCTCTATTACCCTGTGCGCCGTTACAATGCTATTTATCGCGGCAAAGCCCAGTAAGTGTTTACCCATCTTTATTTTTACCTCCTTGTAATCTCTGTTTAACCTCATGGCCATAATTTTTGGCTGTTTTAACTCTTTGCCAGTCAGGCGGAAATAAAGGGTACGGATCAGTGCTTCGGTTTGGCCGCCGGCCAGGCTCATAAGCTTACCCGCTGAACTGCGCACATGAAATGGATAATCGGCAAGTTCGGTGTCATTTTGAGGCAGCTCAATGCCATTGAGCTTTATAAACTGTGCCAGTTCGCGGGTGGTAAGAACTGCGTCCACATCGCTGATGCCTTTGTGCGTGAGCTGTTCCCGCTGAGCTTCAAACTTTTTGGCGGTACAGGGCATGGCCGAAACAGTGTACAAATCTTCGGTTTTTATGTGGTAAGTGTCGGCATAATAGCGATTAATGATTGACCCCAACATTTGTTGAGGCGATTTACAACGCGACAAATGAGGTATCATTTCGCTGTGCCATTGTTCCACGTATTTGATCCACGCAGGACAATCGCTGCTGAATAGAGGTAGAACGCCACCTTCATTTAACCTTTCTTCAAATTCGGCCGCAAGTTGAACAAGATAAAGGTCTGCTCCAAAAGTAGTGTCAAACACTTTGTCGAATCCCGCTTTTCGCAAAGCGGCATTCAAAATTCCATTGATTTCGCGCCCCGGTTTTAAGTTAAACTCTTCACCCAGACTTATGGCTACGGTAGATGAGTACTGCGCAACAACATGGGTTTTGTGGTGATGAAGTGCATTCTGCAGGTGGTCGGAATGCCTTTTTTCATGTAATGCACCGGTTGGGCATGCCATAATGCATTGCCCGCAGGCGATACAGCTTGACAGGTTAAGTTGTTTGTTGAATGAAGGGCCGATAATGGTTTGGTTCCCTCTGCCAATAAACCCGAGAGTGCATACACCTACAATTTCATCGCAGGTGCGCACACAACGTCCACAAACAATACATTTGGCCGGATCGCGAACTATACTTGAACCTGAGGGATCAGTCTTGTATTTATTTTTTTTGCCGATAAAGCGGCGTTCCCTTACATTAAGCTGTGCAGCAAAGAGTTGTAGCTCGCAGTTGCCGTTGCGTTCACAGTAAAGGCAATCGTCCGGATGGTTGCTCAAAAGAAGCTCTACATTGGTTTTTCGGGCATTTACCACACGGGGAGAGTGGGTCTTTATTTTCATCCATTCCTCCACAGGATACGAGCATGCCGTTATCAGGTTGGGCTTGCCTTCTACCTCCACCACACACATTCGGCATGAGCCTGTGGGATTCAACCCGGGCATATGACAAAGCGTGGGTACTTTAATGCCATTGCGTTCCAAAGCTTCCAGTATGGTTTCGCCTCTTCGTGCCACTATGGTTGTAACGTTTACTTCAATGGGAAAGTTCATCGCTCATTGGTTTTACTTTTTATTTTATTATTACTGCAACAAACTTGCATACTTCAAAGCATATACCGCAGCCAATGCATTTGTCTTCAATAATAAAGTGAGGTGTGCGGGGCGCTCCGATGATGGCCAGGGTGGGGCATTTTCGTGCACATATCGTACAGCCGGTGCATTTTTCCACGTCAATGGAAAACATACGCAAATCTTTGCACACGCCTGCGCGACATTTTCGGTCGAAGATATGCTCTTCGAATTCTTCACGAAAATATTTTAAGGCGCTGAGCAATGGATTAGGTGCCGTTTGTCCTAATCCGCATAACGAGGTGTCGCGCATCACAGCGGCGAGGTTCTCCAATTGCAGCACACCCTTAAATCGCTCCAGTGTTTCATGTCCCGATTCATTCATGGGGCGTTTTGTAATGTTTTCCAATATCTCGTGCAAGCGGCGTGATCCTTCTCTGCAGGGAATGCATTTGCCGCAACTGGCTTTTTGCAGAAAATCAGTGAAAAATTTTACAATATCAACCATGCAGGTACCTTCGTCCATCACCACCAACCCGCCTGAGCCCATTATTGTTCCGGCTTCTGCCAGAGATTCATAGTCAATGCTTACATTCAGGCTTTGTTCGGGAAGGCAACTGCCCGATGGCCCGCCAAATTGTATGGCCTTAAGCTGTTTGCCGTTTTTTATGCCGCCCCCAATGGTATAAACGAGTGTTTTCAGGGTAGTGCCCATATTCACTTCAACCAGCCCTGTATTGGTAATATTACCGGCCAGCGCAAACACTTTTGTGCCCTTGCTCTTCTCTGTACCAAAGCCGGCAAACCAATCGGGCCCATTTTCAATTATTGGCGGAATGTTGGCAAGGGTTTCCACGTTGTTGACTACTGTTGGCCTGCCAAATAATCCCCGGGTAGTAGGGAAAGGCGGCTTGGGGCCGGGCATGCCTCTTTTACCTTCAATGCTCGAAATCAATGCCGTTTCTTCACCACAAACAAATGCACCAGCTCCTTCGCGAACCTGAATATTGAGGTTAAAACCGCTGTTCATTATGTTGTATCCCAAAATTCCCGCCTGTGTGGCCTGGCTGAGGGCGTGCCTTAGCCTCTTGACTGCAACCGCGTATTCGGCCCTGATATATATGTATGCTTTTGTGGAGTTGATTGCATAAGCCGCGATAGCTAATCCTTCGATGAGACGATGCGGGTCACCTTCCACTATGGCACGATCCATAAAAGCTCCCGGATCGCTTTCATCACCATTACATACAAGATATCTTTCGGTATCGGTTGCGGTAAGGGCCATCTTCCACTTCCGGCCCGTGTTGAAGCCACCGCCGCCGCGTCCCCTCAATCCACTGTCTTCCACAATATCGCATACTTTAGAAGGAGCGTAGTTAAGCAATACCCGTTCCAAAGCACTGTATCCGCCATGAGCCAGATATTCTTCAAGAGAAGCCGGATCAATTACTCCGCAATGTTTTAATACCAGCCGGTTCTGTAACCTGAAAAATGGAAGGTTACCGAGCGCTTCCACACCATCCCATACTTCCTGATTGGGGTGAGCGTATTGGCCTAAAACAGCATAAGCAGGCAGTTCATAATTAAGTATGTTGTCCAATAAATTTTCAACCATCTCTGCTTTTACCCTCGAAAATGCAAGTCTGCGCTTGCCGGGAAGCTGAACATCAACTACGGGTTCATGCGCGCAAAGACCAATGCAACCAACCTCAACCACTTCAGCATCAATATCTTTCTCATTCAGGTAGTTTTTAACGGCATACAGGGTGTATTCTGCACCGGCAACAATGCCGCAGGTACCCATGCCAACGTAAATAACCGGATGGTCAACTTTGTCACGCCGCAACCTGCTCAGTTGTTCTTCCATCGCGGGTTGGGTACCTCCATATTTACGGTGGAGCAGATAATCGACTATCTCTTTTGCCGGTGTAGTAACTGTTTCCATCATGCATTCAGTGGATTTGATTTGTACTTTTCAATAATTTCTTTCAGATCAGCCGGAGAAACATCGTGAAAATAGGTGTCATTCACCTTAATCACAGACGATAGGCTGCATGCACCCATGCAACTGGTAGCATCCACACTGAACATCCCGTCGCGGGTGGTTTGACCCGGCTTTATTTTCAACAACCGCTCTAACTCCTGAAGAATTCTTATTGAATGATTAATATGGCATGAGGTGCCGTGGCATATCTGAAAATGCACTTTGCCCTTGGGTTCAAATCTAAACTGGTCGTAAAAAGTAGCTACACCATAAATCTTACTGGTGGGCAAATCCATTGATGCCCCAATCCGAATGATGGCATCTTCAGACAAAAATCCCTGTGATGACTGTATCTCCTGCAATAAGGGGATTAGTCCATCACGGTCGATATTTACATGTCGCTCTATAATATCATCAATTAAATCAGACATATTGAACTTGTTTTTGCGTACATTTGTAGATACGTGAATTAATCCATAAAAATACTGTTATTTTTTTAACATTGTTAATTAATTCACAATTATTTTGTTAAAATACCTACTTTTGCGGACCAATGGATAGCAAAATCGACATACAAATTTGCCTTGGCAGTTCCTGTTTTTCGCGTGGGAACAAGAGGTTGGTGAGGGTTATTGATCAATATTTAGGTGAGCACAACCTAAGGCATCTCGTTCATTTTCACGGGGCTCATTGTTATGGCAAATGCGATATTGGACCTTCGTTAAAAATAGATGGTAAGCATTATACTTTGCTTACCGAAGAAGATCTGATGATAGTATTGAACGATTTGTTCGGTAAGCGAAACACCGGTTTATAATAAATAATAAATCACCCCTTGATTATGGCAAAACCATTAATCCATATAGACAGCAGTAAATGTAAGGTTTGCTATGCCTGTGTCCGTGTTTGTCCTGTAAATGCCATTCAGGTTAAGGCAAATCAGGAGGTGCCGGTTGTAATATACAACAGGTGTATAGGCTGTGGCAGTTGTGTACAGGTCTGTGCTCCCGATGCCATAAGTTATCGTGATGCTACGCATGAGGTAAAAGAATTGCTTGCTTCCGGTGCGAAAGTGGCGGCTATAGTGGCTCCGAGCATCTCTGGTGAATTTGACGACATAACTGATTATCGCAAATTCGTTCGGATGATACGTGAGCTGGGATTTGATTATGTAAATGAAGTTTCATTTGGGGTGGATTTGGTTGCAAAAAAATATCGTGAATTGTTCACCAATTTCCTGGGTCGTTACTATATAACGACCAACTGTCCACCCATAGTGGCGCTCATAGAGAAGTTTCATCCCGAACTGCTTGATAATCTGGCTCCGATTGTTTCACCCATGATTGCAACGGCCCAGGTTGCCCGCCAACTTTATGGTGAATCTATAAAGGTGGTATATATTGGACCATGTATAGGGGCCAAAGAGGAGGCTTTACGCTATGAAAACAAATCAAAAGTGGATGCAGTGCTTACTTTTGTTGAACTGAGAAACTTATTTAAGGAGTTTAATATCAAAGAAAGCACCGTTGAATATTCTGATTTTGACCCTCCTCTGGGATACAAAGGGTCTTTATACGCTGTGAGCAATGGAATATTGCAGGCAGCGGGTTTAAGTGAAGACCTGATGAATGGAAGCACCATAACTGCAGAGGGCCGCAACGATATACTGGAGGCTGTCCGTGAATTTGAAACCAGAATAGAATTTATCCGGAAAAATTTCAATCTTTTTTATTGTGAAGGTTGCCTGATGGGGCCCGGAACCTCGAAGGGCGGAAAGAAATTCGCCCGCAAAACCCTGGTGACCGATTACGCAAATAAAAAATTGAAAGATTTTGATATTAAAACCTGGGAAGATGCCTGCAATAAACATGTTCCAAACCTTGATTTTAAGGCTATTTTCACGGCAGATGACCAACGCTTACCGAATCCTCCCGAAGCAAGAGTGGAAGAAATTCTAAAGGTTATTGGTAAAAATGAAGATAGTGAAAAGCTGGGCTGTGGAGCCTGTGGTTATGAATCGTGTCGTGAATTTGCGACCAATGTTGCCAAAGGTCTTACTAAAACCGATATGTGCATTACCTATTCCTTGAAAAGTAAACATGATTTTATCCGCGCACTGAAAAGAACCAACGAAAAGCTAAATCGTACCCAGGACGCTTTGCTCACTTCGGAACAAAAAGCCCGGCAGGAGCAGCAACTTGCCCAGGAAGCACTTGAACGAACTTCGACCATGTTGCAAAAACTCCCCAGCGCTATTGTAATTGTTGATGCCAGCCTCAAAGTTATTGAATCCAACCAGAGCTTTATTAATATCCTGGGTGAGGATGCCGCAGATATCAACGAAATAATTCCCGGACTGGTGGGTGCCGATTTGAAAACACTGGTTCCATTTCAGATATATAAACTATTTACATCGGTAATTACCAACAATGAGAATTTGCTTAACCGCGATGTGCCCATAGGCGATCGTCTGTTAAATGTTTCAGTGTTTTCCATCAAAAAGGGAGAAATCGCCGGCGCGGTACTCAGGGATATGTATTTGCCCGAAGTTCGGAAAGAGGAAGTAATAAACCGGGTTACCGAAGTTATAGATGAAAACCTTAACCTGGTGCAGCAAATCGCTTTCCTGTTGGGCGAAGGAGCATCCAAGACAGAGCGCATGCTCAATTCTATTATTGAATCGCACAAAGCCGGCAAAAATCAGCCCAAACCATGAACGATCGCTTCTATATTGAAGTAAATGCCGAGCTGCGCAATCATCACGAGTCGCGTATCTGTGGCGATGTCTTCCTTTCCCGGCGTATTAAAGAGGAAAACCGGATAATTGTTGTACTTTCCGATGGGATGGGACATGGTGTAAAAGCCAATATGTTGGCAACCCTTACAGCTACCATGGCATTAAACTTTACCCAGGAGCATAAAGAGCTTAACCGCATTGCCGAAATTATTATGAACACCCTGCCCGTGTGCAGCGAACGAAAAATGAGCTATGCTACTTTTACCATTCTGGATATTGATGTGGAAGGCAAAGTAAGCATATTGGAGTATGACAACCCGCAAACCATTGTAATGCGCGGTACAGAAATATTTGAGCCGGAATGGGCCTGTGTAATGCTTAGTGGCGACAAAAATTCGGGGAAAGAATTGAAAAGTTGCGAATTTTATCCCGAAAAGGAAGATCGTATTATCATGATGAGCGATGGTGTGGCTCAATCCGGATTGGGTGGAGGTAAATATCTTTTTGGTTGGGGCAGAGACAATGTCATGGCATATGTGCATGAGTTGGTTAATCATGAACCGGATATTTCAGCCCTCAACCTCGCACATAAAGTGGTTAATATGGCTTTTCTCAACGATGGCTATTTGTCAAAGGACGACACCAGTTGCGGGGTGGTTTATTTTAGAGAGCCCCGGCAAATGATGATTTGTAGCGGCCCACCTTTCGAGGAGGAAAATGATGAGATATTCGCTAATAAAGTGAATGACTTTCAGGGAAAGAAAGTCATTTGTGGTGCCACCACCGCAGATATTATCGCAAGGGTACTCAATCGTACCATAGAAGACAGCTTCAATTTTT
>JAQVEI010000041.1 GCA_028697695.1 Lentimicrobiaceae bacterium | reverse complement strand
AAATCTTCAAACTATATTGGATAGTGTGTGTTTAAAGGGCGCGTCTCATCGTTCTTTCGCGGCCTGCACAAAGTAATACAGTTACTTTCTGCCCGTATCGCTATAAATCATTTAAAGTTTCACTTCTATTTCACGGGTGTACACTTGTAAAGATAAAAGAATAAAGGACGGAAAATAATGAGTATATTTGTTACTCATTGTAAAAAAGTGCCTTGTTGGTCTGTGACTGACGGGGCGGAGCTGTAAACCAAAGCATGTTTTGCTCTTTTCGCCAAATACTTAAATAGCTCTAAATCAGTATTATGGAAATATGCTTTATGCTTTTTTTTAGTTTCTTTTCTTTCTACAGTTTTCTTGTTAAATGATGGCCTGAATAAGGTCATTTTTTATGCTAAGCACCCTTATAACATCCAAAACGCGTATAAAATTGATGTTGAAGTTTTTCTTAAACACTTCTACTACCTCTTATTTGCGTGATTTGGAAGCAGAGTTTGAGGAATCAACCAATGGCATACGTATTGAATTGAAGCGTTTTGAAACTGCAGGCCTGCTTCAAAGCCATTTTGAAGGCAACAAGCGTATATATAAAGCCAATACCAGTCATCCCCTTTTCAGCGATATACACAACTTGCTGCTTAAATATACGGGGATTGACCAGGTGGTAAATCGGGTGCTTTCGCAGTTAAATGGATTACAACAAGCGTGGCTGGTTGGAGACTTCGCGAGGGGTAGATATGGTCAAACCATTGATTTGTTGTTGGTTGGAGGAAGAATTGATGTTGAAGCATTACAGCAACGGGTTAAAGCGGCAGAAGAACTTATCGGAAGAAACATTCGTTACCATATTTTCGAACGAACCCCCATCCGGAATACCCAAATGCAATTTCGCGAAAGGTTGTTGTTATTTGAGGGGTGAAGGGATAAATTGTTACTGTACTATGACAAAATGTTTTCAGCAACCATCATTAATCAGCCCTGCCGTTCATTAAAAACTTCATTGTATGCACACACTTCTCCAAATAAGGAGTGCAATTTTTTAAATCTTAATCATAAATGAATATTACTCTCATTGCCGGTGCCCGTCCAAATTTTATGAAGGTTGCTCCCATTATTCATGCCATACAAAAAGCAAAGAATGAAGGCAAAGATATATACTACCGCTTAGTCCACACCGGCCAGCACTACGACCAAAAAATGAGCGATACCTTTTTTAAGGAGCTCAATATACCTGAACCCGATGCCAATCTGGGTTGTGGCGGTGGAACCCAAGCCGAACAAACCGCTGCCATTATGGTGGCATTTGAAAAAGAATTGCTTGCAAATCCAACGGATTTGGTTTTGGTTGTAGGTGATGTTACGTCAACCATGGCGTGTAGCATTGTGGCAAAAAAACTCAATACAAAAGTCGCACATGTGGAGGCAGGAATACGTTCAGGGGATTTGAGCATGCCCGAAGAGATAAACCGAATGGTTACTGATGCAATAACCGATTACTTTTTTACCACTACCACAATAGCAAATGAGAATTTAAGTCATCTTGGTGTACCCGATGAAAAAATATTTTTCGTGGGCAATGTAATGATTGACACTTTACTGGCTAACCGTGACCGATTTGTAAAACCACGTGTATGGGATGAAAAGAAGCTTTTAAAAGGTCAATTCATAGTCATTACCCTGCATCGTCCTGCCAACGTGGATGAGGAGGATAAGTTTACCCGACTCATGGAAGCTATTGTTGATGCTTCAAAAGGTGTACCGTTAGTTTTTCCTGTTCATCCACGAACCAAAAAAATAATTGAATCTTTGCATTTCTCTGAATCAACATCTATCCATTTGATAGATCCCCTTGGTTATCTTGAATTCAATTACCTGGTTGAAAATTCCAAAGCAGTAATCACCGATTCGGGTGGTATTACGGAAGAGACAACGGTAATGGGCATTCCGTGTATTACGCTGCGTGAAAATACAGAAAGGCCGGAAACCATAACTATTGGAACCAATGAATTAATTGGTACTCATCCTAATGCAATCAAACCGGTAATGGATAAGCTTTTTGCCGGGCAGTGGAAAAAAGGCGGGATACCTGAACTCTGGGATGGCAAGGCTGCAGAGCGCATTGTTAAAGAATTGTTAAAAATCTATGGGTAAGAAAAAAATATTAATCGTTTGTCATGGTTTTTATCCTTCCAATACTCCCCGTGCAAACCGGGCTACTGAGCTGGCAAAAGAGTTTGCTTTACAGGGTCATGAAGTGGTTGTAATCACACCTAAAAAAAACGGGCATGCTGCCTTTGAAGCAAAGCATTCTATTACAATAAAGGATTTAGGAGAAGTGAAATGGAAAGTTCCAAATTTTGGTACTTCTAAAGTTGGCTTTTTACTTACCCGGCTGGTATTGCGGATGTTGCAACTCTCTGTTGAATACCCATATATTGAATTGATGTTTAAAGTAAAGAAAGCATTGCGTGAGGAAAAAGGCTACGATATGCTGATATCCATTGCAGTTCCCTATCCCATTCATTGGGGTGTTGCCAAAGTTTGGAACAAACATCAGTCAATCGCTAAAGTCTGGGTGGCTGATTGCGGAGATCCTTACATGGGATGTAAAACAGATAGTTTTAAGAAACCGTTTTACTTCAGCTATGTTGAGAAATGGTTTATGCGAAAAGCAGACTTTATCAGCATTCCGGTCGAATCGGCCAGAAGCGGGTATTACGATGAATTTCAGGAAAAAATTAAAATAATACCTCAGGGATTTAAATTTGAAGAAATTCAAACGACCGAAGATTTTGTTGAGCACCCGGTTCCAACATTTGCGTATGCGGGTGGTTTTATTCCAAAATTTCGCGACCCCGGACCATTTCTTGATTATCTGATTACTGTGGATACCGATTTCAAATTTATCGTTTATACTTCCACTGTTTCTTTGTTGGAAAAGTATGTGGAATTGCTCAATGGTAAGCTCGAAGTAAGGAATTACATTCCCCGAGAAGATTTGTTGGAAGTTTTGAGCAAAATGGATTTTTTAATTAACTTTGATAACAATACCCAGATCCAGGTTCCAAGTAAACTAATTGATTATGCTTTGGCCGGACGGCCCATATTAAACATTAAAGATGAACTTGAACCGGTTAAAGTCGATGAGTTTTTGAAAGGGGATTATTCAGGAAGGTATAAGTTACCAGATGTTCAAAGGTATAATATCGAAAATGTTGTAAAGCAGTTTATTGACCTCCTGTAAATATCAATGATTAAGCCATTACCCCTGCGGTCTGCGAAATTAACAATCAAGCCATTACCGGTGGTGTTGTTGTTTCTCGTTTGGCCGTTTGGCTTACTGTTTGCCTCCCTTAGAAACTTCAAAGCACCAAATGCGAAAACTGGTTTTATTTTATTTTGCCTATATTTTGGAGGTGTATTCATCGTTTCCAGCGATATTGGCGGGGCAGATTCAGCCCGTTATGCTCAAATGTTGCGGGATTTACATCAACAAACACCTACTTTAGAAAATTTCTGGTCTTCAATATATGGTTATGAAACAGGTTTGCTTGATGTTTATCAGCCTATGATTACCTGGATTTTGGCCACGGTAACAGATAATGTTCATATACTTTTTGCCATATTTGGTTTAGTGTTTGGATGGTTTTATGCAAATAATATTTGGATAATCCTTAAACAAATGCAGGGCAAGTTTTCGTATATGATGGCATTTCTATTGTTGATTTTTGCATTGATAAATCCAATCTGGAATATCAATGGAGTTCGTATGTGGACGGCTGCTCAAATATTTATTTATGGCGTCCTTATTTATTTTATCGAAAACAAAACAAAAGCGGGAGTTTTATGGGCAATTGCCTCAGTATTTGTCCATTTTTCATTCTTATTTCCCCTGGTAATACTACTTGGTTATAAAATCCTGCCAAAAAAAATAAGTGTTTACTTTGTCTTGTATATATTCACCTTGTTGTTTTCAGAAATTGATATCTATACGGTACAAAACTATCTGCTTTTACTTCCCGAAATTTTCCAGCCCAGGGTAGAATCCTATACCAATATTCAGTATGTTGACAAACTTAATAAGTCAGCCGAGTATTATAATTGGTATGTAGGATTTTCCAAAATAGCTTTGAAAATAGCCATCAATTCCTTGTTTATTGTTGTAATTTTTTACAGTCGTAAATTTTTAAAAAATAATAAACGGATGAATGATCTGGCGGGCTTTGTTCTTCTATTTGGTAGTTGGGCGAATATCCTTGCTGTTGTTCCCGGTGGAGGAAGGTTTATAACTGTAGTGTATATGCTCATTATGGTCTTTGTAATACTATATATGATAAGATATCGGGGCAATATGCAGGTTAAAACAATACGCTATCTTGCTGTTCCATTGTTGATCTTCTATAGCATTTTTACATTTAGAGTTGGTATGGATTATATGGGTTGGTCCACTTTTTTTGGCAACCCGTTTACTGCGCTACTTATTGAAGATACCACACCAATAATTGATCTTGTTAAATCTTTCTTATAAAATATCATGTCATTTCTGCAAACCCTTCGTTACAACCTCTCTAATTTACCGGGATGGAGGACTAAACGCAAAATCGTTGTCTTCGAGTCCGATGATTGGGGCAGTATTCGAATGTCGGGCAAAGAATCATTCAAAGCCCTGGTAAAAGCCGGTATTCCTATCGAAAAAAATCCCTATAACCGTTTTGACGGCCTGGAAAGTAATGATGATTTGGCACTACTGTTCGATGTGCTCACTTCTTTTAAGGATTTTAAAGGCAATCATCCGGTTTTCACAGGTGTAAATGTAGTGGCTAATCCTGATTTTAAAAGAATAAGAGAAGCTGATTACGAACATTACTTTTATGAGCCCTTCCATGAAACGCTTAAACGATATCCGGCTCATGACCGGGTGCCTGAATTATGGAAAGAAGGGGTGGAGAAACGCCTGTTTATACCGCAGTTTCATGGACGTGAGCACCTTAATGTGCAACAGTGGATGCGCGACCTGCGTTCAGGTAATGAGCATACATTGCTGGGGTTTGAACATCAGCTATGGGGTATTTATTCTCCCTTGATAAAATCGGATTACCAGGCCGCATTTGATTTGGAATTCGCTTCTGATTTGCAGTACCTTCACCCGGTAATATCTGAGGGCATAGATCTTTTTGTGAAGCTGCATGGTTATAAGCCCCGCTTTTTTGTACCTACCAACGGTCCGTTTAACCTGGCACTTGAACAAACACTTCACAGCAAAGGCATCAGCTATATCATGCTGGATAAGCTTCAGAAAGAGCCCCTGGGTGATGGAAAATATAAAACACATTTAAGATACCTGGGTAAAAAAAACAAGTTGGGACAAATTTATCTCTCCCGCAATGCAGGATTCGAACCGGCTCAATTTCCCGATCAGGATAATGTAAATACCTGTTTGAAAAGTATTGAAATGGCATTCCGGCTGCATAAACCGGTTACCATCAGCACACACAGGGTAAACTATATAGGCTGGCTTCATCCCGAAAATAGGGAAAACACATTGCACCAACTGAAATTATTGCTGGCTCAAATCATTCAGCGCTGGCCCGAAGTGGAGTTTTTGACCTCAGATGAATTGGGGGATTTAATTGAATCAGGGAAAAAATAAATTACCGGTTATTAAATAGAATTTTAACAGTAGCTTTTACATCGATTATTTCATTCGCAATGCGTTAAATATATTCGTCATTGGGATGAATTGAAATCTACCGTTTAATGCAAAATAAATGCTAAAAAAAATAAGACAAAAGTTTACCCGTAATTTTATCAACATCCCCGGCTGGCGCACCAGGCGCAAGATTGTGGTAATTGAAAGCGATGACTGGGGAAGCATCAGGATGCCATCGAGGGAGGTATATGAGAAGATGCTAAAAGCGGGTATTCGGGTAGATAAGGACCCTTACAATAAATACGACAGCCTGGCAACGGTGGAAGATTTGGAAGCATTGTTTGACATTCTGAGTTCGGTAAAAGATAAATACGGAAATCCGGCGGTGTTGACTGCAAATACTGTAGTGGCTAATCCCTGTTTTGAGAAAATCAAAGAAAGTGGATTTAGCCAATATTTTTACGAACCTTTTATCGAAACATTAAAACGCAGTAAAGCCACCGAGCGCGCTTTTGAATACTGGAAACAGGGGATGGAAGCTGGCGTTTTTCATCCTCAACTTCATGGGCGTGAGCATTTGAATGTAAAAAAATGGATGGAGTTGTTACAAAAGGATGATAAGGTTTTAAAAACAGCGTTTGATCATCAATTGTTTGGTATTACATCTTCGGTTTATCCCGATTTGAAAGGTAGTTTGATGGGTGCGTTTGATTACGGATCAGATGAAGATATTGTTTTTCAGAAAAATTCACTCCGAATCGGCTCTGATTTGTTTAAGAATATTTTAGGATACCCCTCGGAATCATTTATCGCTACCAGATATACATGGAGTCCTGCCATTGAAAATACATTGATTGAAGGTGGGGTAAAATTTCTTCAGGGAACGGTATCGCAAAAAATACCTTTGAAAGGAGGTGGATTTAATTACAAAAACAATAATTTTCAGGGTGCGCAATCAAAGGCCGGGTTGATTTACCTTACACGCAATTGTTATTTTGAGCCCTCTTTGCAACCTGACTTTAATTGGATTGATGATTGTTTAAACCGTATAAGAATTGCATTTAGGTGGAACAAAGCGGCCGTTATCGGAATGCATCGTTTAAACGTGATTGGAGCTTTGGACAAATCCAACCGGACCAATAACCTGTTGCAGCTAAAAATGTTGTTAACTGAAATAGTCAAGCGTTATCCACAGGTAGAATTTATGAGTTCTGATAAATTGGGTAGAATCATTGCAAATGAAGACCACCCTTAGCAATAAAAATAAAGAAAGGCCGGTAATCTGTTTTCCTCACGCACCTGGAACAGGTGGCCCGGGTAGTTTTCAAAACAGATTTGAAAAAGAACTAGGTTTAAGAGGTTGGAAGATTGAATATAAAGGAAAGTCCACCAAAGCTGATATTATATTTATAGTAGGAGGAACCAAAAGCCTGCTATGGCTATTCAGGATGAAATTCATGGGAAAGCCTGTAATATACAGATTGGATGGAATAAGTTGGCTTCACAAAAAGAAAAAAGTGGGGTTAAAGAAATTTCTGTTGGCTGAGTATCGGAATTGGAACAATAAGTTAATTCATGCATTTATTGCTGATAAGATTATTTATCAGAGTTATTTTGTAAAAATGTGGTGGGACAGTGAGGGATGGCGTAAAAAAAAGAAGTCAGCGATTATCTATAATGGAGCACCCATAACAGATGGTTTTAAGAAAGATAGTGTCTTAAATCCTCCGAACAGACTGGTGGTGCTTGAAGGTACAATTGATTACTCACCATATGCCATCAGGTTATTGAACGATTTGGCAAACCTGTTACCCGCAACCATTCAACTTGAACTTTATGGAGGTTTTGAAGATTTAAGACACAAAGCAATGCTGAGCACTGCAGTAAATTATAAAGGTATAATACCTCACGATGAAGTAAATAAAGTCTTAATCAATTCTGTTTATTTATCTTTGGATATCAATCCCGCTTGTCCCAACACAGTGATTGAGGCTTTATCATGTGGAACACCGGTTGTAGCATTTGATACAGGTTCGTTAAAAGAGCTTGTACAACAGGATGCCGGCGTGATTGTACCTTATGGTTCCGACCCCTGGCAGCTTGAATATCCGGATGTGGACTCACTTATTAAGGCTATCTTAAAGGTAAATCAGCACTACGATTATTATTCAAAAAATGCCATTATGGTCGCAGAGAACATGTTTTCATTATCGGGTATGACTAATGATTATCTTGCTGAAATCAACAAATTAATTGCCTTTAAAAATCATTGAATTACCGATGAAAATATTAATGGTTTGCGATTATTTTCATGAAAGCCAGCAGTATCAGGAAAATTTATTGGCAAAGTATTATCTAAAACTCGGGCATAATGTTACTGTTGTGGCTTCTACCACTACATCTGTGTTTGAATATTATTCACGATTAAACAGAGACGAAAAAGAGCGTTCCGAATATTTTGTTAATGGAATTAAAGTAATCCGTCAGCCCTATTCCGTGAATATTTTTAACAGAGTTCGTAAATTAAAGGGATTAAAAAAAATAATTAATGAAGAATCCCCGGATTTAATTTATTTACATGGCGTTCCTTTAAATTTACCGCCCGCTGTTGCTTATAAAAATAAAAAAAAATGCAAAATAGTTTTTGACTATCATGCAGATTATAGTAATTCTGCTAACAACTGGTTTTCAATCCAATTTCTGCATAAAGTTCTATATAGATCAGTCCTAAGAGCTTTTTTAAAAAAAATAGACAGGATTTTCTATGTAACACCAGAAGGTGGTAAATTCTTAAATGAGCTGTACGGTATTCCGTATAATCTAATGGATTTATTGCCATTAGGTGTGGATGTCGATTACATCAATGAATTGAGGAAGAATCCTCAGGCTTTGCAAATCCGGAAGAATTTGGGAATACAGGATGATGATTTTGCAATATTTACAGGCGGAAAACTTACCAGGGCAAAAAAGATAGATCTGGTTATTGAATCTTTTCTTTTACTGGATCATCCCGGTTCTCATCTGATTATTGTTGGAGACACCAAAGACGAGGAATATAAAAGTAAGCTATTGAAACAAATAAACAATCATCCCGGTATACATTTTATTGGATGGATTCCCGGGCAAAAGGTTTATGATTATATGTCGGCATGCAACGTAGCGGTATTTCCTGCCAGTCAATCTGTTATGTGGCAGCAGGCCATTGGTTCCGGTCTTCCTTTAATAGTGGGTCAATCAGTAGGACAGGATGCTACTTATTTGAATAAAAACAACAACATTTTTTTAATTGAAGAAGCTCAGGTAAACAAAGAAAATATTGTCAGGCTGTTAAAGCTTTTGATTGAGGATGAAAATCTTTTGAAAGTTGCCAGCATGAATGCGTTGAAAACGTCGAATGAATTTTTATCTTACGAGATTATTGCAAAAACATCTGTGGGGCACGTTGATAACTCTGTTGACAAGAACTAAGGTGTTTCGTTTGATTCAATTTTGATGCCTCCTGATCGGTTAAATAAAAACTTAACTTTAATTTAATGAAATTTCTGATTATAGGTTCCAAAGGATTTATTGGTAGTAATCTGGCAAAATATTTAATCAGTTTAAAATATCAGGTTTTTGAGTCTGATGTTGTTATTGATTATGAAAAGCAGGAAAACTACTTTTTGGTAGATGCCACCAATGCGAATTATCATGATATTTTTCAGCAGGTAACATTTGATGTTTGTGTTAACTGTTCCGGTGCGGCCAGTGTTTATGATTCTTTAAACAATCCGCATAGAGATTTTCAACTAAATACTGTTAATGTTTTTAAATTGCTTGATGCAATAAGACATTATCAACCTGAATGCAGGTACATAAATATTTCCAGCGCTGCAGTTTATGGGAATCCCATGAGTCTTCCGGTGAAGGAAAGTGATCAGTTGAATGCTATCTCCCCATATGGTTATCACAAGGTGGTGAGTGAACAAATTTGTGAAGAATTTCACAGGTTCTTTAAAATGAAGACCTGTAATTTACGAATATTTTCAGCTTATGGCGAAGGACTTAAAAAACAATTGTTTTGGGATTTGTGGTTAAAGGCGTCAAAATCTACTGAGGTGAAGCTTTTCGGTACCGGTCGAGAATCCCGTGATTTTATTTATATTGGAGACCTGGTTCACGCAATCCTGTTGGTAGCTTTAAATGCAAAATTTAATGGTGAATCAATAAATATTGCCAACGGCAACGAAGTTACCATCGAAGAAGCTGTTAAAACGTTTTACAGTATCTTCGATAAGAAGATAGAAGTTAGCTTTTCAGGAGAATCCCGACCGGGTGATCCCAATAATTGGCGCGCTGATATACAGAAAATAAATGATTTGGGTTACAAGCCAGTATATTCATTAAAACAAGGCCTGCAAAACTATTACCAATGGCTGAAAACAAGAGGTTAAATATAGGGATCATTTTTAATTTTAATCCGGTATGGATGGGAGGTGTCATCTATATACAGAATTTGGTCAATATACTAAATTGGCTGGATGACGATGAAATGC
>JAQVEI010000040.1 GCA_028697695.1 Lentimicrobiaceae bacterium | reverse complement strand
GTATTCGCGAAGTGGTGGGAACAGAGCCTGTAATTTCCACCTGCATGGACCTTCACGGGAATGTAAGTGAACGATTGGCTGAAAATACTGACCTGATTACCTGTTTCCGGCTGGCACCTCACGATGACGCCTTGGAATCAAAGCAGCGAGCTCTTGAGAACCTGCTTGACAGATTGGAAAATGGTAAGGGAAAACCGGCTTATAAAGCCCGCATACCTGTACCCATACTATTGCCCGGTGAAAAAACCAGCACGCGCATTGAACCGGCAAAAAGTTTATACGCCAAAGTGGAACCCATTACCCGGCGCGAAGGCATTATTGATGCTGCCATTTGGATAGGTTATGCCTGGGCTGACGAACCCCGAAACCATGCGGTGGTAATGGTTACCGGAGATGACAAAGATGCCGTTATGAATGCTGCCGAAGAGCTTGCCGGTCATTTCTGGAAAGTAAGGAATGAGTTTGAATTTGTCGCACCTGTCGCTCCGCTCCAGGAGTGCCTGGATATGGCCATAGCCAGCAAGGTGCATCCTTTTATTATCAGCGATATGGGCGACAATCCAACTGCTGGCGGAGCAGGAGACGTGACCTGGACACTCACCGAAATACTTAAACGTCCGGAGTTTAAAAAGAAAGATAGCCCATCCTTAATTTACGCCTCTCTTCCTGGCCCTGACTTTGTTGAAAAAGCCATTGAAGCAGGAGTTGGCAAGCACGTGGAGGGCTTTGCTGGTGCTAACATTGATGATCGTTATGCACCGCCTGTTAAGCTTTCTGGAATTGTAAAAGCCATTGAACACGGCGATGCTACGGCCGAAACTGAAGTGGTTGTACAGGTAGGCAGTGTAAATGTGATTGTAACCAAAAAACGTAAACCATACCACTACGAAAAAGACTTTACCCGCCTGGGATTAAACCCCCGCGAAACAGACATAGTGGTAGTGAAAATTGGCTATCTGGTACCCGAGCTCTACGATATGCGTGCCGGCTGGATTATGGCACAAACGCCCGGTGGTGTTGACCAGGATTTGGAAAGATTGGGCTACAAACGCATCAACCGCCCCATGTTTCCCTTGGATAAAGATATGGCAGATCCGGATTTGAAAGCGAAATTGATAAGATCGTCAGGGGGGGGTGTAAAGGGAAAAGGATAATGCAATAGGGCTCACTGGCCTTTGGATAAATGCTATTTTTTCGCTTTTTTAGGGTAGAAAGTCGTAATTAATATGATAGCGGTTTATCAAAACGGCTGGCTTTTGGTGTTGCTTTTGAAGATGAACTGGCTTTTTTATTGTTCGAGCCGATTTATTTCTGTTCTGATTTCGTCAATTACTTCAGTATTCATTATCACCTTCTTGCCATTAGCTTTTGAAGAAAAAATGTAGAATACCTTACCTCCGAAATCTTTTTCAAATTTTTTGTGCGCTTTTAGTTGCAAGCCTTTTTCCTTAAAAATTTGAGCTAATTGTATCCCTTGATTCACAGGCTTAATCTGTAAACCAATAAATTTATTGTTTATTTTAATAAAGAAGTCAACATTGAATAACCTGTCCCATTTGTCGGGTGCGGGTTCTATCTTATAACCAAGTTCTTGTTCTAGTTGACCATAAATAGTTTTTATCTCTGTACAATATCCGTCAAAGGTTCTGTCAATCACCAATTGTAGCATATAATCTATGCAGTCTTGTTCAGTGATTTCTTCTACTTCTGCTGATATTACTTCCGTTATCTTAATATAAAGTCTCTTACCAAGTTCAATAATATGCTCCCTTGAACGGACTTTAGAAAAGTAAAAGTCACGCCATTCTTCTATGGTTTTAGGTTCACATTGTCTTATGCTTTCAGAGGTTGGCCCAACATTCCGTTTAAAGTTTAGTTGGAAGCGATTCATCGCGCTATTTAATATCCATTCTTTTGCCACTCTATTTGATTATTAGGGTTGTTTCTGTTTTCGGGTTTCATTCCAATCTAATTGCAAAATCAAAGCTGATGATGAAGTTGGGTTTCTATTTGAATGGTACTCATGGAGTTATTCCAATTTGTATTTTGTATAGTTCCAATCAAATTATTAATGTCGTTTTCATCAAATACCCTTGCTTAGATTCAAGAACTTTTCACGGTATTTGAATTCCAAATCTGTATTTGGCTCAACAAGTCCTTCCTTTATCAGATGTGCATTTAGAAATGTTTTATTCTTCAGATACAGGTAGCACATCAGGTTATTTTGTTCATCATACTTTTGACTGTCAAACTTTATAAAAACTTTTTGGCCTTTGGTCTTATCATTAAGGAACTCTCTGGCTAAATCAGACGTGTCTTTTTTCTCTTTAACACCTATGAGCCTTATAATGAGGCCATTGCTTAATTTTACAAGTTCAGGGCTTATTATTTCTTTTATTGAATAATATTCCTCCCTTTGGCCACTATTTCTATCGATTTTTGACCCAAATTGCAATTTCTTAGGATCTACTTTTTTGTCAAGACTTTGAAAGTCAATAAACCTGTATGGAAGATTTTCAAACGCCTCCTCCACATCTAAACTAATAGAGTCTTTTAAGAATTCATAAGTTGTTCCGGAAATATCTGTTTGATTGATATTAAGTTTCTGTTTGGCAATTTCGATAAACTCAGGATTAATCTCGTATCCGATTGAGTTCCGCTCCAAATTTTTTGCCGCTAACGAGGTTGTTCCACTCCCCATAAAGGGGTCTAAAACAGTTTCTCCTTTAAAAGCGAACATTTTAATGAGCCGTTTAGGCAATTCTTCAGGAAACATGGCAATATGACCATCCTGTTTTGCACCACCAAAATTCCAATGCCCCGAAAAATACTCCTTCCATTCTTCCGTGGTCATTTTTGATTGGTCTTTAATCTCTTTACTAACCTTTGATGGGGTTCCTAGCTTCTTGAATATCAAAATAAATTCATAGTCGATCGATAGGATACCATTTCGTGGAGTGGGGAAACTACCCATTAAAGAAGCTCCGCCTGTTGTATTTGTTGTTGTCTGCTTTTGCCAGATAATTGCCCCCATATAATCAAACCCTATGCTTTCGCAGAATTTGATTACTTCTGTCCTGATTGGGATTACTTTATACCGTCCATAATAGACAGCCCGGGCAAACTGGTCTCCGATATTTATACACAACCTGCATCCATTGTCCAGAACCCGATAGCATTCTTTCCAGACAAGATTCAAATTATTGATATATGTTTCATAATCTTCATGGTAGCCAATCTGACTTTCAATTCCGTAGTCTTTTAATTGCCAATAGGGTGGCGAAGTAATTATTAGCTGCACCGCCGCATCAGAAATAAGGTTCATCTGTCGGCTGTCTCCATTAATTATTTTATGATTTGTCTGCAATTTTTATAGCTTTTGTATACGCAAAGTTAGTCAAAATACAGACCATTATTGTTCAACTTTGCAAGTTCATTATCTGGTACCAAGAACCCTACGATATGCGTGCCGGCTGAATTATGGCGCAAACGCCCAGTGGCGATGATCAGGATTTGGAACGACTGGGCTACAAACGCATCAACCGCCCCATGTTTCCATTAGATAAAGATATGGCAGATCCGGATTTGAAGGCAAGATTAATAAGGTCTTCGGGAGAGTTGTACGAGTTTTTCTACTATAAAATATTTCATTATTAATGGTGAAATAACTTAGTTATTTCGCCCGGGACGGTGCACACAAAGTCCTATCTATTCTATCGAGTTTTTATTTCAGGTTTTCAATTAACTCTTTTGGAGTCAGGATTTCTAAACCAGAATCTAAAAAGTCGGATTTATTTCTTGTTACAATTATTTCAATTTCATTGTATTCCGCGGCTGATACCTGAACAGCGTCCTCAAAATCTTTCAGATAGATTTTATGGCTTTAACAATTATATTCTTATCAACACCAAGCACATCAACAACTTCAATTAAGTTTGAGATGAATTCAATGGCAATTTCTTTCCCTTTTTCTTTTCTGGATATATGGTATATGTCGGTAACCGTTGATGCCGTTATGTAACTAATAATCTGTTTTTTATCTATTAATTCAAAAATCCGGGAGGAATGTTCAAAATGGGGTGCACGTTTTAGAGCAATGTCAAGGATTATATTTGTGTCGAGCAATAGCTTTTTCATTTGTATTTCTTCATTAGATAGTTAAATTTCGAGTCATTACTATCCATAGGATAAAGAAAACCTTTCCATTTTTCAACAAACTCCGTAGCTCTCATTGTTTATCCAATTCGTTTGGTTTTAGGCACAATAATAACATCCACTTCCTTGTCATTCAATGAAGCGTCACTGGGTAGTTGAATTGTCCCAGATTTTGAAACTTTGGCTCTAAAACGTAGTGTTTTCATCACTGATATTTTTATCAAATATACGACTTTTTGCAGTGGAATTTCTTGTTTTTTCAAAATGAGCTGTAACAGTAATGACTATGCGCTGTCGGACAACATAAAAATCACATAATTGCAGCCCCAAAAATCTTCGCTAAAAGTACAAACTTTCCTTATAGAACCATCCACTCTATTCTACAAATTCACCATAACCACCATCCCACTATACTCCCCAAAAAATGGAACAACCGTATAATTTTTCTTTTTATTGATTTTGTGCATGTGTGGGATGAGGATTCCGGTAGCGGCACCAATGGCCAGGCCGGTAATAGCATCGGTGGGGAAGTGCTTGCTTGCACGCAAACGGAAATACCCAACAAAGAGAGGAGGACCCAATGCAGCGGCAAAAAGCCAGTATTTTTTATTGCCCAGTTCAGGATGATAATCGGAATAGACTTTGGCGGTAAAAAATGAGGCGCCGGCAGTCCAGGAGGTGTGGCCGCTAAAAAAAGAATCGCGGGTTCCTCCACCCAGTTTCATATTCATATCAAAATCGGGATTATAAACGAAGGGGCGGATGCGGTTATGCGTCATGGGGCCGGCCCACAAATACAGATGCCCTCCGATGGCCTGGGTTTCGAGATAAATTAAAAGCACTGGCAGCCAGTCCTTTCTGATATGCTTATCAAAAGCCAGCAGTGCAGGCAAAGCCAGGGCAACATTCATCCCAATGTCGGAGATGAGTTGTGCATTGTCATAATTGTCGCGCTTTTGAAATGCAGCCCGCCGGTCGAAAAACCAAATTTTATCGCGATCCAGATTGAGAATAGTGGCAGAATCAAGCCTGGTCTTATCTTTCAGTAAACCGAGGCCGTAGTAATTCAGCGCATACCCAACAACCGTGGCGGGAGCTTCCCATTTGTAATTCACCCGATAAACCTTTTCGGGCGCAGGGTTTTGAGCTTTAATGAAAAAGCTTGTTATTAGAAATGCAAGCAGCAGAATTTTTGTCTTCAATGTAACTTAGGTTCAATAATCTATTAAAAACCACGCAAAGACGCAATGACGCAAAGGCTTATGCCACGAAAAATTTGAATTGATACTATTTGCCTCTTTCCTCAGACTTTGGCTCTCTTGAATCGGATGGTCTCGACCTGGTTCGACGAAAAGCTCACCCACCGCCGCTCGACCACCGACAGAAACCTCTACTCTTAGCTCTTTGCCCTTCGTATTTCATTCTCCCCTTGTCTTCCAGTCTCCTTGTCTCCTTGTCCCAGGTCCGCAATCCCCATCATCTCTCCATCATCTCCCTCCTAAACGTATAATCCTTATACGACACCTTAAACAGTAAGCGATATAGCACCGGCACGAACAGCAGGGTGATAACTGTGGCAAACAGCAGTCCGAAAATAATGGCCAGCGTAAGTGGTTGCCACAGCAGGTCGCCGCTGAAAAGCAGAGGGAGCATCCCCAGTGAAGTCGTGAGCGTGGTAAGGATAACCGGCCTGAAGCGACTGTTCGCGGCCAGTAGTATAGCATCGCGGCGGTCAACATCGGGGTTTTCCGCTGCTTCAACGTCAATACGGTCTATAAGAATAATGCCGTTGTTCACCACTATTCCCGCAAGGGCAATAACACCCAGAATTCCAAAGAAACTCACAAACGAACCCCCAATAAACCAGCCGGCAATGGCACCAACAATTCCCAAGGGAATAACCATCACGATGATGAATGATTTTCGGATGGAATTAAATTGCAGCACCAGCAAAATCACGATAAGGAAAAAGGCCAGTGGCAGGCGCGAGAATATGGCACCCAGGTTCTCATTGGTATCTTCATCTTCACCTCCAAACTCATAGGTATAACCGGCATTCCAGGTTTTTTGCTGCTGCTTCATCCAGGGGTCAATATCTTCGAAAATATCGGATGCGTTATATCCCTGCGCCAGGTGTGCCCCAACGGTCATGGTTTTCACCCTGTCCTTACGGATGATTTTACCGAATTGCCATTCCAAATGGATGTCGGCCACCTGCCCAAGGGGAATATTCTGCCCGGTGGGCGCCGAATAGATATTAAAGGCCCTGACCGATTCAATATCCTGTTCATTAACATCGGCACTGCTCATGTAGATAGGGATGCGCTTGTCGGTTTCGCGGAAATCATCAATGCGCATACCCGAAAGACCGGCATTGAGCGACATGGCGATGCCCATATTGGTAAGTCCTGCCCGTTGCGCTTTGTCAGGGTCAATATCCACGACCAGCTTCTTGATTTTCGGGCCCCAGTCATCGTTAATATTGCGTGCCCCATCAATGGTAACAAGTTTTTCTTTCACCTTTTCAGCGATGGCGGCAAGCTCTTCCGGGTCATCCCCCGAGATACGTATTTCAACCGGTGTGCCCGAAGCACCCGCTCCGGTGAGCCTGTTTACGCGTATATCGGCATCGGGAATATTGTCGAGGCAAAATTTATCGAGGCGTGCAATTATATAATCATTGTCCTTATCTCCTGTGGTGTTGAGCAACATATGGGCATAACCAGACTTAGGCTCATTTTTGAAATAGCCCAGGTCGTAAGGTTCGGGCCCTTCGCCAATAAAAGTGGAAAAATCGAGCACGCCCGGTTGGGTAGTCTTTTCGGGGTTCACCATCAGTGAATCGAGTATGTATTCGCCAATGCCTGCCACCGCGGCTTCGGTATAACCTATTTTTGTACCTTCCGGAAATACAATATCCACGGTTACAAGGTTGCGGTCGCTATCGGGCACCAGCTTAAAAGGCAACAATTTCATAGAAAATATGGCTCCAACAAAAATAACGGCAATGAGTGCCAGGAAGACCACGGGTTTTTTCAACACCCGGAACAACACTCCATTGTACCATAGATTCACACGCTTCATGGCCCGGTCTATGCTGTTTGGTCCTTTTTTCTTGTCTTTTGGAGTGGATTTTACAATGAGCAGCGCCAGTAAAGGGATAAAGGTAAAGGCCAGAAACCATGAACTAAGCAGGGTGAAACTTACTACCCAAAACAGGGGCGATGAAATTTCGCCCATGGGCGTTTCGGCCAACGCAAAAGGCAAAAAGGCCGACGAAGTGGTAAGCGTTGAGATAAGCAGAGGAATAATCAGTACTTTGCTGGAATAGATGCTTGCTTCCCGCAGCTTCATGCCCTTATCCATCTGAACGAGTATGGACTCTGACAATACAATACCATTATCCACCAACAATCCCAATGAAATGATGAGGGCCGCCAGCGATACCTTATTGAATCCCAAATCGAGCAAACCCAGAAAAAAGAAGGTGAACAATATAACCATTGGGAGCAAGGCGGCCACCAGAGATCCGGTTCGGAATCCCAAAAAGAAAAACATAACGAGCAGCACAATGACTACGCTTTGCATAAGGTTTACCAAAAAGCTGTTCACCTGCCCATCCACTACCTTGTCCTGAGAGGCAGAGCGCACCACCTCCACTCCTACCGGTAACTGGCTGTTAACCTGTGGCAGTAATTTGTCCACATCCTCACCCAGCCGCACAATATTGGCACCATCTTTTAAGGATATAAATAAGGCAACCGCATCGCGGCCATTGATTTTTACAATCTTCTCGCGTGGCGACACGTAGCCGGAATATATGTTTGTGGTGATGTCTTTTAAAAACACCGAGCCACCACCTGAGGTCGGGATAAGTGTTTTTTTCAGGTCTTCAAGCGTTCTAAAGCTTCCCGAAGGTTCAACTTCAATGCGTTTGCGCCCCATGTTGATTTCCCCGCCGGGATACAGTATATTGGTGGCCGAAAGAATATTCCGCAATTTGATGGCATCCAGGCCGTAACGCGCCAATTGTTTGTCGTCAATCTCTATAAAAATACGTTCTTCCTGTACGCCCCCGTACTTCACTTTGGCAGCATCGGGCAGCATCAGCAATTCATTGCGCACCTTTTCGGCATAATCATACAGCGTATTGTAAGGAACACCATCACCGGTAACACCCAATATCAGGCCAAATACCGTTCCAATGTCCTCATCTTTAACAACCGGTCCGAAAACTCCCTGCGGAAGCAGGGGCTTTGAATCTTCAATCTTATTGCGCAAGTGTTCCCACACGGCGGGGAGCTTTTTGCCGTTCACCTGTACCACCAACTCGACCCGGATTACGGATAAACCGGCAGTGGACTCACTTTCTATGGTTTTAATTTCGGCTAATTCGCGGATAACCTCCTCTAAAGGTTTGGTAACCAGCTCCTCCACCTGAAGCGGGGTGGCACCGGGATATTTGGTTACCACGGTAGCAATGCGTACGGTATATGGCGGCATACTGTCGCGCTCCATTTGAAAATAGTTGAGCACCCCGATGATGCCAACAATTATAAAGACGATAACCGTAATGCGGTTGTTGTCGAATGCTATTTTTGTGAGGTTCATGACCGATCGTTCGTTTGATTCTTAAAAATCGCTGTTGCTAAGCAGCCTTACTTTTTTACCATCGTACAAGAAACTGAGGCCCGCCGTTATTACAATATCTCCATCCGAAAGGCCTTCAGTAATTTCAACGCCCTGAGGGGTTATTTCACCAGGAGTTACCTTTTTCCGGGTTGCCTGATAAATGTCTTTTTCACCGGTTTTATTTGCGATATAAACAAAATCCCCATCCCTGTCGTGACTGATGGCATCGGGCACAACCAATATAGCACCGGGAGTGGTTTTACCATCGCGGCTTAATGGAATTTCCACGGTGCCGGTCATCCCAGGCTGTAATAGAGTGGTTTCTCCTTCTATTTGAACAATTACCGGAAAAATGGGCGCATTTGGGCTTCCGGGGCTGACCTCCGAAACTTCTCCCCTGTAAGTTTTCCCCGGAAGGGAAGTAAACCGGACGGTTACCTTTTGCCCCTTGCTCACGCGTGCAATAATGCTTTCGGGGACGGCGGTTTTAACCTCGATATTGTTTAAGGAGGAGAACATTACAATGGGATGTCCCGGAGCAGCCATCTCGTTTTCCTGTGCCATCACAGCCGAAATAGTTCCCCGGTAGGGAGCGGTGAGCGTGGTATATTCCAGTTGATTTTGTGCTGCCTTCAACTGCGATTTTGCCGTTTGTAACATGGCTTCTGCCGACTCAAACTGCGCTTTGGCTTTTTCATATTCATTCAGGGATACATTGTTGTTGGCGTACAGATTCTCAATCCGCAAAAAAGCAGATTTCGCCGCTGAAAACTGAACTTCAGCATTTTTTAATCCTGAGAGGGCCTTATTGGCATTGATGTGGTAATCCGCAGCGTCAATACGTGCAAGCAATGCGCCTTTGGGTAAGGTATCGCCCAGTTTCACAGCGATTTTCTCAATGGTACCTCCCACCTTAAAGCTCAATCTGGCTTCATTGGCAGGTTGGGTTACGCCAGAAAAACTTCGCAGGTCACCACTTGATGCGGAAACTGCCTCCTGATAAAATACCGGCCGTATGGCTTCTTCTGCCGTTTTTTTCTTACCGCAGGCAGCGGCCAGAATAAGTACTCCTAAAATCAGATAATGAAACTTTTTCATCTTTATTCTCCCTTGTTTAAGTAATTAAGTAAGCGGCTATTGTAAATACTTTGGGCGGTTTCATCACCCAAAAAAGTAAAATCTCCTTTCAATCGCTCAGTATTGATAAAATCGAGCATATATTGGTAATAAGCACCCGTGGCGAGGTTCTTTGTCCGCACCATAACGTTTTGAGCATCAATGAGCTGCACCACGGTTGCCATGCCCTGAGCGTAAGCGTCCTGCACAATCCTGAAATTGTCCTCAGCAGCCCTGGCGGCTTCGCGCGATAAGTCCACTTTGTGGTAAGAGGCTTTGAGCAATTGTACGCT
>JAQVEI010000039.1 GCA_028697695.1 Lentimicrobiaceae bacterium | reverse complement strand
AAACCTTGAGGCATATTGGCTGTGCCAGTTTGTGTAATCCGGACGAAAGGCTGTTGTTTAATAAGTTTCGATAAAACAGTGCGTTATGAAATGTTGAAATTCATGATTAAAAAATTCTTTAAATAGATTGAGGATTTGCACAAAATCTTATACAAAATCCCCGGGTGTATTTCCCCCCCAGGAAAGCAAATAATACCATGGAATTTGATTGTATAACAGACCAAATGATCTTTCTATCTTTGCAATCCTATTGAATTAATTATAAATGAATAAACTTTGTTTTACATTCATTGCTGTACTGATTTCTTTCTTATCATGTCAGAATAAGGGCACTGATAATGTGATAGTTGAAAGCAAAAAGGACTTTGGCGCCAGTTCACCTGAAGGGAAAGAAGTTTCAGCCGGGACTGTTCAGATATCTGTGCAGGAACTGGTATCCCTTTTTATAAATAACAAGCAGGATAAAACAGAAGCATTAAATCATTATAAAAAGTTGATTCGGCATTATGAACAACAAAACAACGAAACAGCAATAGGTGAGCTTAATCGTGCAATTGGCAATGCATTTTGTAATGATTTTAATTTTGACACCGGACTTCCGTATCTTTTAAAAAGTGCTGAAAATTTTACCACAGCTAAGGATTACAATACCCTGGTAAAAGTTTTTAATTACCTTTCACTGGCCTACCACATTTTTGGGGATTATAACAAGGGGATAGAATATGCCAATCTCGCAATAAAAACCTTCCGGGAACATCCTGATAAAGTGGATAAAAACCTCATGTGGTATGCCTATAATAATTTGGGGATAAGTTATGATGACAATAAGCAACATGCTTTGGCCATCGATAGCCATTTAAAGGCGCTTCCTTTTGCAACTGATGACAGCGACAGTTCATATTCGTACAATAACTTAGGAAATACCTATAAGAAGTTGCATCAGTATGAGAAGGCTAAAAGCTATTTCTCATTTGCTTACAGCCTCTTCAGGGATTATAATGATGTGTATCATCTTGCAACACTTTATAATAACCTAATGGATACCGAGCGGATACTTAAAAATTATTCTAATGCAGAAAAATACATAGATTCGGCCAAACATTATGCAACAATTAGCAATAACCCCGATAAACTCATTGAATTTTACTATTATACCTACCTGCTAAAACGGGAAACTAAAGATTATTTATCTGCAATAGAATACCTGCATGAGCATGTCAGAATAAAGGATTCAATATTTAATGAAGAGAAAGCAAAAATTGTTTACGATTACCAGGTCAAACACGAAACTGAAAAGAAGGAAAAACAAATCCTTGAAACCCGTCTCATTTCCAAAAAAAAAGACATATGGTTGATTGCGTTGAGTGGCAGCATTATGGCTGGCTTAATAATTTTCATTATTTTCAGGATTAAAACCAGACAAAGGCAACAGCAACTCCATATGGAAAATCAGCTTCTCAAAGAACTTTCACACTCTAAAATTCAAGAGGAACGATTGGAAATTTCACGCGATCTGCATGACAGTTTAGGGGCACAACTCACGTTCATCAATTCGATTTTAGATGGGCTTAAAAAAAACTCATACCGGTTGGACGAATCAATCAATAGTAAAATCAGCACACTGGCATACCTGGCACAAAATTCAATAGCGGAGCTGAAAAACGCTTTGTGGGTTTTAAGTTCTAAAGAAATCCATCTTCAGGATTTAAAATTAAAATTATTGAATTTTATCAAAAATGCTTCTGAGGCAAAAGAAGACATCCAATTTCGTTTTAATTTTGATGTTTCAGAAAATTTAAATCTTCATTCAAAACTTACAGTGAACTTGTTCAGGGCGATACAGGAAGTTGTGAACAACTCAGTGAAGCATGCCGATGCCACTGAAATAGATGTGGAAATCATCCAGGAAGGCAGATGGATTCATATACAGATAGCAGATAACGGAAAGGGATTTGATTATGAAATCGAAAAATTTAAGTCATATGGATTAAAAAATATTCAAAACAGAATCGCTGATATAAATGGGGCTATCGACATAAAATCTATTGCTGGTGAAGGTACAGCATACACCATCAAAATCACCTTGTAAGATGATAAAGCTCGCCCTTGCAGAAGATAATCTGTTTGCATTAAATGCATTGAAAGAAAAGCTTTCTATATACAAGGATCTGGCTATTATTCACACTGCACGGCACGGCGCTGAGCTTTTGGACTTATTGATTGAAAACAGCGATATCAATTTAATTTTGATGGATATTGAAATGCCGGTTATGAACGGAATTGAGGCCACTAAAAAAATTAAACAACGCTTTCCGTCCATCAAAATCGTAATGATTACAATATATGATGCTGATGATTATATCTTCGAAGCGATAAAAGTTGGGGCAAACAGCTACATTCTGAAAGAAACAAAAGCCGAAAAAATATATGAAGCCATCATTGACACATTAAATGGAGGCTCGGTAATGTCACCTTCCATTGCTTTCAAAACTCTGCAATTACTCATATCAAAGACCCATAGTACGCCTAAAAAGGAATTGGAAAATATTGCATTGTCAAAGAGAGAAATAGAGATACTGGAACAAATAAGCAATGGCTATACCAATAAACACATAGGCAACAATCTATATATATCGCCATTTACTGTTAAGCGGCATGTTGAAAATATATATTATAAATTGCAGGCTCACAACCGCATAGAATTATTGGATAAAGCCCGAAAAAGTGGATTGATCTAAAAAATGGGCTGTTCCGCCCATTGCGCACAGCTATAGTTTTATCGAATTTTGTAGTTTCTACAAATCTTTAAAATTATGAAAACGATTCATTTCTTCAATATCGCAATACTAAGTGTGACGATATTATTATCGTCTTGTTCAAAAGGTGACAATAATGAGCCTGAGCCACCTGATGGCAGTTCATTTTTTTCGGCCAGAGTTGATAATCAGTCATTTCCCCAGGCAGAAAAAACCCGGACAAGTGCAAAATTTGTTGGTTCCACCAGGATGCTTCAAATTATAGGGCAACCTACCGACCAAAAAGAAACAATTATACTTAATTTATTGGCGTTTGGAAATAATGTTGCAACTGCTGTAGACTGGAAACCAGGCACCTATGATTTCAACCCAATACACGTAACCAATCTGGAATACCTTGCATCTGCCGCATACAACAAATGGAATGGTAATGGTTATGATGAATGGGATACCAGATGGGAATATGTACAAAATGGGAAAATCATAATTGAAACCAATAACGGAACACATATTAAAGGCACATTCACTTTTGATGCAGTATTCCACAACAGCGACGGCTCCGCTGATCCAGGAAACGTTAAAAAGATTACGGAGGGCAAATTTGATTTAGATATAGTGAATTATTAAAAATTGAATGGATAAGTGTATCTGTCATCCAAAGGATATACTGTATTCATTTTAATTATTGACACCATGACCATAGATATGAAACCCATCCGAAAAAAAATTATAGCAGTCTCTTTTGTGCTCGCTTTGTTTGGGATGGTATCCTGCGAAAAAGAGGATCCCAAACAGGAAAACCCAGCAGATGCATACGCCCCGGTAAATGTACTAACTGACAATTCAAGCTTCGAGCACATTTGGGATACGAATGCGCTTGTGCAGCAATTTGGACGCTATGGAATGAGCGACTTAACAATAGAAGATGACCACCTTTTGCATTTTGTATATACGCAAAATTTTTTGGGAGGTGTTGACGGGGTTGATAGTTATTACCGCAAAAGCATTGATCTTAATACAAAAAGAACAGTGCCCTTACCCAAAAATGCGGCACAATATCCCAACTTGAATAGCTTTGCCAATTTAAGCGGGACGGACCGGCAAAAGCTCCATGTGCATGCTTTCAGACCTTACAGAAATGAGTATGTTATGGCATTTATGACTTATGGTGGTCCAATGGGTAGTACACATATACATGTGTCAGGAGATGCTTCCTATACAGGTCTGGGCGGTGTGAATGGGCAAAGCCATATTGGTTATTTTGAAGGTCTCGACTTGGAACTCGGGTATCGAAATATGAGCATGTATGTCTATTACCATATGGTTTATTTATTTTGTGGCCTAAACCCCAATCCCAATCCTTACCTTTTAACCGGAATAGATCTTTTATGGGGCGGCTTTAAAACCATTGACCAGTACACTTTTAACAATGGAACCAACATCCGCCCATTATATACCGAAGCAGACCGTGTCACGAGTACATTGTTTGCCACCACAAACGACAATAAGCTAATTGTAGCTGAATTCCAGCCAATATTTCTTCCTGAATCGGTCTCAGTTGAGACTCCAGCCACTTTGGTAGCCTCCGTGCCTTACACTCCATATTACCCTGAATTTGTCACTGCAGCAAAAACCTACAGACACTATAGCAAAGATGGCAAACAAATGGGACTTTTTGTTTACCACGCTGACACGAAAAAATACTATTCCTTCTCCTATAATTTTCAAACAAAGACCCTTAAAAAAATATTGGATGGGGTAAGTATTTCATATGGTGATGAAGCCGCAAGCGATATTGCCTTTGACGAATTTGGAAATTTATATTATACCGGATACGCCGACAATGGCAACAATAAAGTGGGCATATCTATCTATAAGATTTCGGCTGAAGGCCATTCATTGGTAGGTAATGACAACTTTTTGAAATTTGGGCAAGTAGTTAAAATAAAATACCTGCTTGGAAAGATATACGTAGCTGTGCAGGGCAGAAAAACAGGGACAAGCATACAGCAGCTTTCTATTTTGAAGCAGAAATAAAAAAGAAATAATTTCAAGGTTCAATTCTACCTCTGAGGGTTTTAACTTATTTGTAAGTTTATCCTTATTAAGCAAAATCCCCGACGAAAACTGAATACGCTATTTTAAAAAGTTCCCGTAATTTTAAGCGGAATGCAGTTACAAGCTCAACAGGTAATAAGACAAATTACAACTAACTGCACTGCCACATCTTAAGACCAATTACTATTGATTTTACCTGAACATGCAGTGGTATAAATGTTCATTAGAATATCATTTCATGGAAAATTAAATCCATGGATAAATGGGGAATGAATTGCATTGCCAAAGCTTAGCGAATTATCAATTTCTCTCTTTTAAATTCATCCCCCATTCTTATATCAAGAAGATACAAGCCGGCATTTAAGAAGCTTAGTTTCACAGGATAATCACTGTTCACCGATAGGTTTATGGATTCAGAAAATAGTTCTTTGCCGGATAATTCCAGCAGCCTGATGTGTATATGGCCTGACTTATTGCTTCGAATCCAGATCATGCCATCAGTCGGATTTGGGAAAACGCTTATGCCGGCATCAACTTTACGGGGTGTATTCAGGTTAACCGTGGGAGTAAATTCTGCAAATCCAATGTCAGGGCTATTGCCAATGTAGGGCAATCCTACATCAACGCCTGCATCTATCAAATCGGATGAAGGATCGGGATGCATAAAAGTTATTTCAGGTAACGATCCATCGGCATTTCGCGGCCAGGTAAGCTGACTTTGGTCAAGCGAAAGGAAATCGTCATCAGTAACAGTTACGGTATCAGTGGGTTGCCACCAGGGTAGGCTTCCAACAATGGAGCTATCGGCAAAATCCCATGTGTTGTGGCTTTCCAGATAAAAGTCTGTAACGCTTAGATTATACGGCCGCCCGGCTGCATCTATTTGCCGTGTGCCATAAATAATATTGTTTTTATACACCCCGGGGTTTTGGCCGGAATATGTTTCGTTGATGGCCATTGCAATTCCGATCCCATTTGCATAACTTATATTATTGTATACACGTGCATCATTGGGATAATGCGGGCTATAGCCCAAATCAAAATATCCCAAACCAATATTGTTTACTGAAAGGCAGTTTTTAACTATTTTTCGGGAGCCTTCAACCGGAGCACCCAATACCAGTTGCCCCAAAGCATCAATATAGGCATCTCTTCCACGATTTCCACCGAATTTAAATCCATTACCATCCTAAGCTCCCGGATAGTTATGATTGAATGACCAGCAGTGGTCAAAAACCGTAACTCCAGGACCACTTACATCAAAACCATCATCACCACAATTCCAGGCGCGGCAGCCATAAAACAGCAGGTATACATCCGCTTCCGCATCTAATTTCCAGGCATCCGAACCATTGCCGGGAACTTCACTTAACGAATCAATGCAATTAAACACATCGCAGTTGATAAACATGGTGGTATCAGAAATAATTTCCGGAACAGAGGAGTTCCCGGCAAGGCCCCAATAACTCATTCCGCGGCCGCCAACATAGCTCACCGAGAGATTTTCGAAAGTCAGGTTACTACTCCATGACGCGCCTATGCCACTGGCAAGCTCTCCACAAGTAGGCTGATAAACATTTGTCACAACCAATCCTTTAAGGTGCAAAAAGTGACTGCCCATAAAACTGATGGCCCCGTTAAAACGCCTACCTACAGCATACAATTGACTACAATCGAGTACAGGTATTTCACCGGGAAAATTAAAAAAGCAAATTCGTTCTGCTGCCGTACCATTGTGACCCTGAGCAGGTTCAATATCGGGCGAATGCCACACTGCCGAATTTGTCCCAGCCACAACATTTGTTGGAAACCAGGTTCCTCCCCTGAAGTAGACCGTATCTCCCGCCGGGCAGTACTAAAAGCCTTTTGCCAGGTACCCCAGGGTGCTTCAATGGTGCCATTGTTGTTGTCGTTGCCGGATACGGCTACATAATAGTTGGTAGCGAAACCTGAAAAGGTAGCAGTTAAAAATGCAAAAAATACAAAAACTAATCTTATCATTCCTTTCTTATTGCATGAACATCTTATAACAACAAATATAACTAAATCTGAATTTTAAGGACTTATTCCAAAAAAGGATTCTAATCTTTCAGTACTTTGACCTGACCTGAACCTTTACTGCTTTCATCGCATGGCGACCAGATTCATTCCACTTTAAGCCTCTCTTCCTTTTATCAACTGTAGGAGTTTTATTAACACATTTTTAATGGATGAATGTGACCTCAGGTAACAATAATAATAGAGCCCTTTTGCGTAGATCTACACGGAATTTTAACGTTCAGGCGAAGTTTTTACCTGTATTCCACATTAAATTTTAAGGTTAAAGTGCTGCAGGACAAATGCCAGCCATAATTAAAGTATAGCTTAATCATCAACCGTAAAACAATTGCTTTTATATGAAATCTGAAAAAATTTTTCTTGATTTTAATAACAAGTTTTGCGCATTTATTTATTAATTTTAGCTTGTAAAAAATTCATACTATCCTTACTACAAAATGCTCTTTTATCTGTTATGTCTTTAAGTATATATTTACACTTTGCAATTTATTTGCAATCAGATATATATTAATGGCTTTATTAATGCGTATCGTTATGAAAAAAAGAGTACACAGCAGCAGGTTTTATTTTTCAATTCAGCTATTATTCCTTACAATTAGTTTGGTTACCACCGTCCAGTATCAGGTTTATGGCCGTGTAATTCCAACCAAAGCACATTTGTTTGCAAACATGCCCACAGTATTTAATGTCACCGGAGGAGGCACCTATTGTGCAGGTTCTCCCGGACTGGATGTTGGCTTAGATGGCTCCGAAGCTGGAGTGGTTTATACCTTAATTAAAAACAACACGCCAACATTACTGACCCTGCAAGGTACCGGGCAACCCTTAAGTTTTGGTCTGCAGACTGCTGCTCAGTATACCATATCAGCCTTTAATGGCTCAAAATCCGCGTTAATGAATGGACAAGCCATCATTACGGAGCAACCTTTGCCGGTAGTCAACATTAAAGCCAGTCAAAACTACATATGCAGTGGTTCAGTAGCAACCTATTATGCAGATATAAGTCAGGCACCCAACCCGGTGTATCAATGGTATAAGAACTATTCCCCCGTTGGAACCAATAGCAACAGTTATACCTATACTCCTACACACAATGATGTAATACAGTTGAGTGTTACTTCCGGAAACTGCACAGGCTTATCCGATATATATCAAGTGATTACCTATCCCGTTACCGCCGGAATCAGCATAAGCTGTGAAACCAATCAGATAGTTGCCGGCCAATCGGTTACATACGCTGCTACCCTATACAACGGAGGCAACAAATATCAATTAAAGTGGTATGTAAATGGTGATTTGGTTAATGAAGGCAGTATGGAATACACCTTCATACCCGAAAATATGGATGAAATCTATGCTACATTAGCCATTGGTGATGATGTGCCCTGTTTGCAGGAGTATTTTCTAACTTCCAATGCCATAGTGATGTCGGTTTGCGACAGTGGGCCACAAACATTTACCATCATAAGTGAGGATAGTTACATCTGCGGCTCCGATTTCGGTATATTGATGCTTGATGAATCTGAACCCGGAGTTGCTTATACAGTTTATCACAAATACAACGGAAGTTTCATACCCTACCCTTTTTGCACCCCTAAGCCTGGCACCGGCTCATCAATTGAATTTGAAGTTTCCGGTGGTGAATTTAAAATAAATGCAACGAATGCATGCTCCACATCATGGATGAATGGCAAATGCATATTTAAAATCATTGATGATTCCAGCCCGGTAATGGCCAGTGATAATGATATTTTGGCAGGTACAGCGGTAACATTCTCGGTTCCTTTGTTGGATGCTAATATACCTCCGCCGGTTTATCGATGGAATAAAAACAACGACGGAAACTATTTTACCGGTGAAACATTTACATTCATTCCCGAAAATGGAGATTTCATTCAAGCCTCGATGATAACGCCATGTACAAATTACGATGTAAATAACACCGTGGTGATGTTTGTAAGGGAGGCCGGGGCACATTATACTAACTGGACGGGAAACCACAGCAACGACTGGCACAATCCGCTGAACTGGGATAATGGAATACCGGGCGTTACCTCTATTGTTACCATACCCGAAACTGCAGTCCACTACCCTACCCTTTCCAGCGCGGCAAGCTGTGCATCACTTATAATGCACAATTCGGCATCTTTTATTGGGGCCGAAAACCTGAATGTTAAATCGGTAAAATTAAGCAGAGACAATACCGCAAATCAATTTCAATTCATTAGCTCACCACTTTCCAACAGCACTACCTGGGGCAATGTTTTTCCCAGCAACCAAAATTCAATCTGGATACGCGAATACTGGGAAGGTAACGGTGAATGGTTAAATCATTCGATTAGAAACATCATTTCCAATAATAAAGGCTACTCATACAAAGGGCTGCAACCCGGGCAGGCCACATTTATCGGCTGGCTTACCCTTAATGAGCCCGAAGCTTTTATAAATTACAATAACATAAGCAATGATATTGACCGCGATGGTTGGAACCTTATGGGCAATCCCTACTCAAGCAGCATTGACTGGGATTTGATTTTGGGCAACGATACCGAAGCAGCCGTTTACGTATGGAATGGGTTCAATTACATTTCATGGAACGGCACAGTAGGCGCATTGAATCATGGAATTATTCCACCCATGACAGGTTTCTTTGTGAAAGCGCTGTATAAGGGTTATTCACCATTCCAAATTCCTAAAACAGCAAGGGTGCATGCCAATGATGTGTTTCACAAACAATCGGCAATAGGTCCGATACTTGAAGTTGAAGTTTCTGATGGAACATATGAAGATAAAACCTACTTCAGAATAAACAATGAGGCTACACATAACTTTGATTCCGGGCACGATGCCCGCAAGCTGTTCGGCATTGACGAAGCCCCGCAATTGTATTCCGAAACCCGTGGACTTGCATTGAGCATCAATGAATTCCCATGGCAGGGAACAGAAATAGAGCATCATCTCTGCTTTGGTGCAGGTAAATTCGGCGAGTACATACTGAACTTTTCAGCCTCTGGTTTTGGCCCGGAACAGAAAGTCACTTTTACCGATAATCAAAAGCAGATAAGCTTTGCACTGGACAATCAGTATCAGTATAAGTTTGATTATCTTCCCGGGGAAAACCCGCAACGCTTCTTTATTAAAATTTCTCCAGGTGCTTATACTCCGTCCAATTTAAGATTACAGGCATACGCGCATGGAGGCAGCATTCATGTATTGAACCCAAATCTGGAAAACGGAGAAATGAGGATAATTTCAACCAACGCTCAAGTCGTGTATACATCAAGGATTGCAGGCTCTGACCACCAGGAATTTTCACCATCACTCGGGAATGGGGTCTATATTGTTCAGATTATCACCAACAATGCAACTTACAATGAAAAAATAATTTTCTGAAGTGGGTTTATCGAGTAGGAAGATAGGGATTAATTCCCTATCTGTCCTCTCACACCACCGTACGTACCGTTCGGTATACGGCGGTTCCTTAGTTTACAACCTTTAAGGAGCGGTAGTAATCAGTAAAGAATACAT
>JAQVEI010000038.1 GCA_028697695.1 Lentimicrobiaceae bacterium | reverse complement strand
CCGGTTGCCGGAAAATAAAACGTAAATATAGTTGTCGGTAGCTTTCAAACTCACAGCTGCAAGACTTGTGTCATTGTTGCGAGAGATCATTTTTTTTCCATCATTTCCAATCAAAACCTCAACATCCGGTTCAAATCCATTAGGACCCTTGATTATTATTGATTTTCTCCTATCAAGATCAATCACCTCTATTTGATCAGCATAGCGGCAGGCCAGCACGCATTTATTGGCAGACGGTTTTATGCAAAGAAAACTTTCATAAGCCATTTTTTCTTCTCTGGCCAGATTCTCAGAACCTGCTTTATGATATGGTATCATTTCATCAAGAACCTTTCCTGTTGAAAGGTTTAGCCTGGTCAATTTATAATCAGAATCGTAATTGCCACTGCCTATCAATGTGGAATCACTATCCATTTGTATTGAATAGTAAAATACTGGCAATTGCATCTCCTTGCTTTCGCCGCTCTTTTTATCAGGGTTAAACAAGGGTGATAGAATAATTTTTTGTTTGTTGAGGTCACTTACCCATAAATTTGAAGATATAATACCCCAAGACAAAAACCCTAACGATTGCCCGGTTTTATAACCTGATTCTATATGGTGTGAAATGAAATTACGGGTGTTAAGGTTTATGGAAGAAAAATGATACTTTGAACTGTTTGCTCTATTTCTGATGATCAATATGGTGTCTTGGAATAACAATAAGCCATCAGGGTTTATTGTGTCAAACTTCATAAAATCATTCTCGTCAAGTAACTGAACGAGAGGGAATTTATTAAATGTAGTTTCATTTTCAGGTGTTTTGGTTATATTGTTGCTACAAGCACCAAAGGAAAAAAGAAAAACGGAAAGTAATTTAATGGAGTTTCCTATCATAATGCAGGTTTTATCTTGTAAACGTAAATGAAAAATAATTTAATAATTTAAATAAATGGTCAGGTTTCCCTATATACAGACAGTTAAACCTAACCATTTATTGTTAAAGCAGTGGCATAACTTCTAATCTATGGAAGGGGGTGTTATAGTATATGCGCAACTGGTTCTTGAATTGTTACAGCAATTGTATACCCACATGTTGCCATAAACACAATAATCTGAAGAGTTCCCTGAATACCTGCATCCAAATGCAGGAACATCGGTTGAAAATGCATCCGATCCGGCGAATATGCCTGCGGCAGTTATCATAATAATCGCAATAATTTTTACATGTTTTCTCATTTGTAAAAGGTTTTAACAATTTCCGGGCTGCATTTATAGTGGCGTCACCCTTTCACTTCAAATGTTATCCGGCCGTTGATAACAAATGCTTAACAAATGTAAGGGGAAAACTGTTGTTTTCGACATAGTGGTCATCTTAACTTATAAGTGGTCGAAAATATCGTATAAGTGGTCATAAATATTGTATAACTGGTAGTTCATGATTTGAATAACTCAGCAATTTTGTGCCATTTTCTGCGCGAAACTTCTAAAACACACCCATTACTCATGTGAATCTCACGTTTTATAGAGTTCAATTTCTTAACATGGTACATGTTTACTATTTTGTTATCACTTATCCGAACGAAGCCAAAATCGCCTAAAATCGTTTCATTGGAAATAAGCGAGCTTGTATAGGAAATGTGTCTTGCGTTTTGTGTGTGAAATACGAAAACTAAATTACCGGTGCATTCTAAATATAGTATTTCATCATAGCAAAGAAAGCTTGTTTGTGTTTTTTCTTTAATCGGTAATATCTTTCCTTTTTGTTTGCTAAAGTCAAAGTTCATAGCTGCCGCTTTATGTTAAATAATTCTCTGGCCTTTATATAAAAGAGTTTAAAAAACTCGCTCTTAATACGTAATCTCTCTATTTTACCGATACAAAGCTAACTGTTAAAACTATTTGTTTTACAAGGGGGGGGGGTAATTTATAATCATTCTAAATAAAGTCAAATCTAATATGTGAATATTCTATATATGAATATATGTAGATGGGAAATGTAGAATAGATGTATAGTTATAATCAGTTATGAAGTGCCTGACATGCTGCAAGTGAATAGTCATACTTTTAATTGAGACAACCTTAGTTTGCGCGCGCTTGTAGTGCGTGCTCAACGAACAATAAATATTACTTTAACAGCTTTACTTCTGGTAATGAAGCCATTTGTTCCTCATTGATGAATGTTTTGTTTCATTCTTTAGGCCTGATATGTACCTTCCACCTAACTTTCCCCTCATTCATCTGTTAAAGTTTTGCATTGCTAAGCAAGAATAGACTACACTATGACCGATGAAGCCCTGAAACGAAAAATTACCCTTCCGGGATTAAAAAAACTGTTTAAATTATATCACTATATCCGGCCCTACCGCTGGACGTATGCCCTGGGACTTTTGTTTTTGCTTGGTTCCAGTGCTGCAAGCCTCGTTTTTCCCAAACTGCTTGGTGAGTTGGTGGATTATGGCAACAAAGGACAACTTGCGCAGGAAATCAACCGCATTGCCCTGATATTGATCGCGGTGCTGATTGCCCAGTCGGTATTTTCTTATTTCAGGATAGTGTTGTTTGTAAATGTGGCCGAGAAAACCCTGGCCGATCTTCGCCAGAGTACCTTTAATCATTTGGTGCGTCTGCCGATGAAGTTTTTCCAGCAGCGAAGGGTTGGGGAGTTGAACAGCCGTATTTCATCGGACATCACCCTTTTGCAGGATGCACTTACCACCACCCTGGCCGAATTTATCCGGCAAATCATCATCATTACCGGCGGTGTTGCCCTGATGATGATTACTTCCATGAAACTCACCCTTTTTATGCTGATGATTCTGCCACTGATTATGGTGTTGGCCGGAATTTTCGGGCGCTATATCCGCAAACTGAGCAAACTGGCTCAGGCACAGGTGGCCGACAGCAACACCATTGTGGAGGAAACCCTGCAGGGAATCCAAAGTGTAAAGGCTTTTACCAATGAGTATTTTGAAATGGGCCGCTATAAGGTCAAAACCCTTGATATTGCCGACACGGGCATTCGAAATGGGCGACTGCGCGGGGCGTTTTCGGCATTTATCATCCTGGGCCTTTTTGGGGCCATTACAGCGGTTATCTGGAAGGGCGCCAACTTGCTGGCTGCCGGCGAAATTGCCACCGGCGAACTGTTCTCGTTTGTGATTTATACCGTTTTTATTGGCGGGACCATTGGCGGCATGGCCGATGTTTTTGCCCGGGTGCAGAAGTTTATCGGGGCCACCGAGGATTTGCTCGAAATTTTCAACGAAACGCCCGAACCGGTTGAAAACTTACCCGAACTTATGCCCGAACAGATTTTACAGGGCGGTATCCGCTTCGAGCATTTGTCGTTTAGTTATCCCACCCGAATGGATCAACAAGTGCTCCGCGACATCAACATTGACATTAAACCTGATTCCCTGGTTGCTTTGGTGGGGCCAAGTGGTGCGGGTAAGTCCACCATGGTTTCCTTGTTGCTTCGGCTGTATGAACCTACCTCAGGCCGAATTTTGTTTGATGAAACCTGCAACCAAAAAATTTCTCTGTCGGTACTTCGCAGTCAAATGGCCATTGTGCCTCAGGATATCTTCCTGTTCGGGGGAAGCATCCGCGAAAACATTGCCTACGGCAAACCACATGCTACTGCAGAGCAAATAGAAGCGGCCGCCCGCAAAGCCAATGCCTGGGAATTTATTCAGAAATTCCCCGAAGGTCTGGATACCCTTGTCGGAGAGCGGGGCACCCAACTTTCGGGTGGTCAGCGCCAACGCGTGGCCATTGCCCGGGCCGTACTGAAAAACCCGAAAATTCTTATTCTTGATGAAGCTACCTCTTCCCTGGATTCAGAAAGTGAGCGTCTGGTGCAGGATGCGCTTGAAAAGCTAATGAAAGGCCGTACTTCCATTGTTATTGCCCACCGACTTTCCACCATCCGCCAGGCAGATATGATTCTTGTGTTGGATCATGGCCAAATTGTTGAAAAAGGAACCCATGAAGAATTGCTGAAATCAGAACAAGGTTTGTATAGGAGTTTGAGTGAGGTGCAGTTTGGGTGATAAGCGTGTAAAATACCACGCAAGGACGCGGAGACGCAAAGATATGCGAAGAAGAATATTTAATTCTTGATTCCGAATGTCGGGAATGATCTTTTGCGTGTAAATCTATCCGACTATTGAATACAGAAAAGCCTTATTTTTATTGCGGTTATTCATCTCTTTGTCACCTTGTCTCATTTCGCGTCTCTCGTCCCATTTTTAACTACCTTTGAAGTAGAAAACAGAAACCATGAAAAAGCTTCTTGTTATAATCTTCCTGGCTGTTATTGTCACTTCAGCACAGGCACAACAGCAGAGTTACCCCATTTCTTCCTCTGAATATACTATTGTCGTCAGCCCACAGGCAGATGCAAATACCCTTCTGGCTGCCCGCGAACTTCAGAAACACCTTCCCACGATTACCGGCTCAGTCATGCAAAGTATTAATGAACCTTACACGGAAGGGAAATCAATGTTTATTGGTAAGGAGTGGTTGAGAGCAAAACCGCAATTCCAACAGCTACAGGAGTTAAACAACGATGGTTACTGTATTTTCAGCGAAGGTGGCGATTTTTACCTTGCCGGAAAAAATCCTATTGGTGATGTTTATGCTGTGTATGCCTTGCTTCAGGATTATGCCGGTTGTTTCTGGTTTGGAAACGATGAAACGTTTATTCCTGAAAATACCGGTCTTTCCTTGCCGGAAATCAATCACTTTACGCAACCCGACTTTGCCTTCCGGCATCCGCACTTCCCCGACAAGAACAAACCCGAATACTACCTGCCCAACCGTATACAACCCATGGATGATTGGGGTATGTTTGTGCACACTTTTCATAAGCTGGTGCCACCGGATGATTATTTTGAACAGCATCCTGAGTATTATTCATTGGTAAACGGCAAGCGAATCCGTGATGGTCAGTTGTGCCTGAGCAATCCGCAACTTATTCAACTCCTCACCGAAAATCTGGGAAAAGAAATTGCCCAAAAGCCGGAGTGCAAATACTGGTCGGTGTCGCAGAACGACTGCATCAATTATTGCGAATGTGAACATTGTCAGGCGCTTTACGATAAGTTTGGCAGTGTTTCGGGAGCTTATGTGGATATGGCCAATCAAATTGCAAGGCAATTTCCCGATAAACATATTTCCACCCTGGCCTACCAGTTTACCCGCTCGGCGCCCAAAGCCATTGTGCCCGAAAGCAATGTGAACATCATGTTTTGTTCCATTGAATGCAATCGAAGTCAGCCGCTTGAAACCGATCCGCGTTCCCGTGATTTTGTGAAAGATTTGCAGGATTGGTCATCGCTTACGCGCAATATTATTATGTGGGATTACGTAGTGCAGTTCAAAACCTTTACCTGCCCTTTTCCCAACTTTAGTGTGTTGCAGCCCAATATTCAACTGTTTCACAAGCACGGCATACCCATGATGTTCCAGCAGGGTAGTGGCAATTCATGGTCGGACTTCAGCCCTTACAAGCAATCGCTTATTTCGCGCCTGTTGTGGGATGTTAATCTGGATGAGCCTGCCTACAGACAACGGTTTTTCGATGCGTATTACGGAGATGCAGCACCAATTATGCTTAAATATTTCAACCAGGTTCAATTAGAGATGGAAAAGCAGGCTGATACGCGATATCTGGATATTTATGGATATCCGGTATTGTATGCCGATTGGTTTCTCAAGCCCGAATTACTTAAGCAATATAAATCAATGATGGATGAGGCTGAAGTTCTGGTGGCAGATGATCCTGTTCGATTGAAAAGAGTATTGCGACAGCGGAGCAGCATTGATTTTGCCTATGTGGATGTAGCTCTGAATTTAAACGATCCGCAACTTTCATTCTATGTTTTAAATGATGGCCGAAGAGAAATAAACCCTGAAATGGCTGCTCATCTTGATCGTTTTGTGAAGAACTGTGAAATAACCAACATCAAAAGCATAGACGAAAACAACTATTCGCCCGAACAATACCGTGCGCAGGCACTGAACATTGCTGCCATGGCCATAAAACCCAACAAAGCAGCAGAAAGGAAAATCACTTCACTCACGCCTTACAATCCAGCTTATGGTGGGGAAAAGGTGCTTACCGACGGGCTTTTTGGCGGCCAGCATTTTCGCCTGAACTGGCTTGGTTATCAAGGAAATGATATGGTTTTATTGATTGATTTTGAGCAGCCGGAGCAGCTCAGTAAAGTGGAGACCAATTTCTTTTTAGACCTGGTTTCCTGGATTTTCCTTCCCCTGGAAGTAAAAATTGAGGCTTCAGACGATGGCAAAATCTTCCGTGAGGAACATAGCGAAAAAATTACCGAGCTTCCCCGTAATTTCGGACAAAAACCAGTGCATTTTAGTTTTGAATTCCCTCAAACTTCGGCGCGTTATCTGAAAATTACCGCCCTAAGCCATAAAACCTGCCCCGACTGGCATAGAGGAGCCGGCCAACCGGCATGGATATTTGTGGATGAGGTTGTGGTGGAGTAGGGAATAAGATTTTAGTTTAGAAAACTATTGAGATCAAACGATTTAAAATATCAGCTAAAATACTTGAAAATAATTTTAAGGGAAATGTTGAAATTGCGTTTTTGCATGGTATATTAGCAGTTGATTTAGGTTCCTGCAAAGTGGGCTGGTTTAATATTTTTATCAATGATGCCTATTGCTTGATCTTTTTACCTTCATCTGAATTTGAATCACAATGTGTAGCTTCAGGCATCTGCTTTTTGTTGGAATCCTTTTCATTCCAACCCTTTCCCTGGCCCAGAAGGTGAGTTTTTATGGATTTATCGAAAATGCTGAAACCGGAGAGCGGCTTCCCGGGGCAACCATCTATTTTCAAAATATACAAAAAGGCATTGTGGCAACTCAATATGGCTATTTCGCGACGGTATTGGAAAAAGGAAATTATGAAGCCAGGGTTTCATTTGCCGGATATAAGCCGTTGACCAGCTTTTTGAAGCTTAATGCCGATACTATGCTGGTGTTTGGGTTGCACACAGTCATACTAAAAGAAGTCAACATCATTTCTGAACAAGGGAATATTTCGCGAAATCCGATAGAAACAGTAAAGCTAAACCTGCAACAACTTAGGGAGATTCCTCCTTTTCTCGGAGAGTATGATATCATGAAGGGGCTGGCCCTGTCACCCGGAATAAATACAGGAACTGAAGGAAGTTCGGGATTGTTTGTGCGCGGTGGGACTCCTGACCAGAACCTCATTTTGCTTGATGGGGCCAGAATATATAATAATGCCCATTTATTTGGCTTTATTTCTGTTTTTAACCCCGAGGCTATACAGGATGCTGAATTGATTAAAAACGGGTTTCCCGCCCGCTATGGAGGCAGGCTATCTTCGGTGGTGAATGTTACCATGAAAGAGGGGTCGAACAAGCGCAATCAGTCCGTGTTTTCAATAAGCCCCATAAGCAGTCAGTTTACGATTGAAGGGCCGGTAAAAAATGAAAAGTCATCCTTCTTTATTTCTGGCCGGTCAGCCTATGCAAGTTTGATTGGCTTGCCTATGTATCTATTATACGTAAACAACAAGGTAGATACATATATGAATTACTGGTTATATGACCTGAATATGAAATACAATGTAAAATTGAGCAAAAACCGGAAGCTGTTTTTAAGTTTATATCAGGGTCGGGATGTTTTTACTAACCGATCATCTTCTACCTCAGAAAAAGAAAAAATTAAGTTGAATTGGGGCAATACCACAGCAAGCCTGAGGTATTTTTCAGTGATTAAGCCTGGCTTTTTTGCTGAATCCCAATTAACATTCAACAAATACGGGTTTAACTATTTTATAGATGCGGAAGCAAAAGGGGATCAATCTCAAATTACAAAATCATCACTTAAGGCAAAATCAACCATAACAGAATTGGCGGCAAGACAAAAGATAGAGATCGTGGCGGGTGCCAATCATACAATAATATCAGGCGTTGAACTTATTTTTCAGGAATTTATGCCCGATTATTTCAAACTAAAAGGAATGGCCACTGTTCATGATTTTCCGGATACAAGAAAATCATTTCAATCCATTATTAATGTAGCGGGTTTTGTTGAAGACAGATTCAAGCCTGGCCCTTTTAACCTTGAAACCGGTTTGCGCCTGAATTCCTTTTTAATAGAAAATGCCAGCTTCGTTTATGCCGAGCCCAGATTGAACCTGGGATATAAATTGAGCAAAACATCTTCCTTCCATTTGGCATGATCCATAATGCACCAGGCACTGCATTTATTGTCTAATACCGGACAGGGATTGCCGATAGATATCTGGGCACCGGCGACCAAACAATTGCCTCCACAAAATGCACAACAATATTCTGCCGGATTTAACTTTGATCCAACGGTTATCAATTTAAATTTTTCATTGGGCGTGTATTATAAGCAACTGGGGAATTTAACAGAATATAAGTCCGGCTTTGGCTATGTATCCAATCTTACTTTGCCCTGGCAGCTTCTGGTGGAGAAAGATGGCAAGGGCAGTGCATATGGAGTGGAGATGCTGGTTAAAGGGAAAGTCGGAAAAATGGAAGGCTGGCTTGAATATACGCTGGCCTGGAATAACCGAAAATTTGAAAACATCAATAACAATGATTGGTACTACGCTAAATATGACCGTCGTCACGATTTAGGGATAAATCTATCTTATCCTGCCTGGCGTGAATGGAAGTTCAATTCAACCTTCGTTTTTACTTCCGGTCAACCGGCAACCTTACCCATAGCTTATTGTGAAGATATCAACGGGAATGAGATTCCTTTCTACAAGAAGAGGAACAACCTTCGTATGCCTGCTTATCATCGTCTGGATATTGCTTTTACTCGGGAGTTTGTTTCCAGAAGAGGCCGAAACAGCATTCTTTCGTTTGGCGCATACAACACATATCATCGCATAAACCCTTTTTATATCATGCTCATAGAAAGGGAGGTTGAAGAGAATGGACAAGTAGTTTTACAAAACCGGAAGTATGAGGCAGGGACATTGTTCGGGATTATGCCCTTTATAAGTTATACGGTTAAATTTGAATAATATGAAACCACTGTTAGCTCTCTTCATAATATTTCTGCTGCTGAACTCCTGCTCCCGCGATATTGATTTTGACCCACCCTATGAAGGTGATAAACTTGTACTTAATGCTTCTCTTGATGCATTGGATGGAGTATCAGTAAAACTTACCCATAGCACCAGACCGGTACACACCAATATTCCAGGCATTGAAAATATTGTCGCAGATGCCCATGTAACACTTGTCAAAGAGCTTGGGTTAATCTTTCCACTTGAATATACCGGAGCGGGATTCTATACTTTAGCCGATAGTTTAAATTTTGTTGTTTCCCCGGGCAGTAGTTGTCATCTTGAAGTTTATAGTCCTTCTTTGGGCTCAATTCACACAAATAACATTACAGCAGTAACCGCACCTATCGTAGAAGGTTTTGGTTTTAGCCGAATTGGGATGGATGATCAGGATGTTGAAATGGGACAGATAAAATTTGTTCTGACATCAGACCCTGAAACAACAGCCTATTTTTCAGTATGCATAACCGATGATTCCGGCAACAGGCTTGTTTTTACAGAGCCTTTTGCTGATGTGACCTGGATAGCCGAAAAGAACTATTTGTCTTATGACGAAACCCATTACTTTACCAATGAAATCAGAAAAAGTGAAAAGGATACCCTTTTATTTAATTTTCCATTACAAGTTTGGAACAATTATCCGATTTATGAATACATTGAGGTTAGTATTGGTCATGTTGGACCCGAGCTTTTTCATTACATTGCAAGTATGAACGATTTGTCAGGGATAGAGTACGGTTTTGCCGAACCAAATTTACTATGGAGCAATGTTCATGGAGGTTATGGGTTGTTCTACAGTCAATGTATCAGGCGGTATAAAGTTACTTTGCGTTGATGTGGATTCATTCTCTTCCACTCTCTTTTAACAAATCCACGTCTTTGCTCTCTATATTGCACCCTAAATATTACTCGCCAGTTTGGAAAAAAAGGTCATAAAAATTCAGGATGTTGGTAATGTGCTAACCATTAGCTTTTTGGGTATAATACCACATCCCGCTGGCTATCTCGACTAAATTCGCTCATGATAGTCCCGATTGCAGTCGGGATCGGGATTTCAATCCAAAATCTGCTCCCGATAGCTATCGGGAGCGAAATCCGCAATCAACAATCTACAGCGGTATATTTCCATGCTTCCTCGGCGGATTGCTTTTCCGTTTGTTGTTGCACATTTCCAGTGCCTGTATTATTTTGCGGCGGGTATGTTTTGGGTAGATAATCTCATCGATATAGCCCAGTTCGGCTGCTTTATACGGGCTGGCAAATACATCACGGTAATCCTTAACGGCTTTGGCTTTGTCCTCATCGGTGAGCTTATCGC
>JAQVEI010000037.1 GCA_028697695.1 Lentimicrobiaceae bacterium | reverse complement strand
ATTGCAACTGTGTAACCTTCACGGTTTCACCAAAAATATTTTTTTTGCCATGAGCTGCCCATTCATCAACATATTCGGCCATGGTTGAGGATGGGGTTATGGGATATATTGCAGCAACCTCGCTAAACATGTAAGCAACGTGCGCAGCGGCATAATTCCCATCACAGGTAATAAAATTTTTCTTCTTTGTCATGTGTGTTTGTGTTTAATGCACTCAATTACAATATCTAATGAAATTCTTCAAAAGCACTGCAAAATTAAGAATTTAAACCATCGTTATGCAGATTCACACACCCATCAGGCTGTAAATGGTCTAATTTATAATGAGTATAATTAAGGAAGATGAATAAAACAGTGTGTATCACTTAAGCCCCTTGGCTTTAGCGTTTTAAATTTCATGCTGTTTAATTGATATAATTGTATAAACTACTTTTATCCATAATTTTTTATCAACAACTCATCAACTTTTCCACGACTAGAACCTACCGAATTTATGGCACGGCCGGCTTGTATGGTTGTAATATTGTAATCCCTGTAAAGGTCTTTTATAAGCGGAGCCGCGGAATTGGATTGTAACACATATGCTCCTCTGGCATTAAGCTCATCAAAAACGCGCTTCAGCCTCTCCTGATCAGCCTGATTCCACCCTCCCTGCACATATCCGGTAAAGTTTGAAGTCTCAGCAATGGGATGATAGGGTGGGTCGAGATAAACGAAAGTACCTTTGCCTGCCTGACTCAGTATATCGGCATAATCGCAGCTTTTGATTGTAATGCGGTTGGTGTTCAGGTAATGACTTACTGCCTTAAGCGAGGCTTCATTTACTATAGCCGGATTCTTATATTTGCCAAAAGGCACATTAAACTGACCCGCCTTGTTTACACGATAAAGGCCATTGAAACACGTTTTGTTCAGAAAAATTATTCTTGAAGCCCGCTGAACTGCTGATAGCTGTTGATATTCCGGATTACGATCAAGGTTTCGGATTTTATAGAAATAATCTGAATCGTTTTTATGTCTCTTTAATTCTGTAATCAGCTCATTTAACTGCTCTTTAATAACCTGGTAAACATTTATTAACTCAGTATTTAAGTCGCTGATGTTAGCCAAACCGGGTTGCAAAAAAAAGAGCACCGCTCCCCCTCCCACAAAAGGTTCAATATAGTGTAATTGATGGATATCGGAAGGCAAATGATTGCTGATGACCGGCAATATTTGTCGTTTACCGCCAGCCCATTTTAAAAATGGATGGATTAATTGATTCACTTTGTTGACTTTGACTACTTCTCGCATGTATTCGGGTTCATTTTGCTAAAGTAATGCTTTTGACATACCATTTATCAACAGAATGCCAGACTTGTTTTCTTGTTAGCATGACACTGAAAAAACTCATGCATACTTTATTGATCAAAATCCACAACTTTTCATGATTGTATCCAGTTCCCTCCATTTTTTCCCCCGGCTGAAATTCGCAGCGTATTCAGGCTGTCTTCGCTCCATCAGGAGTTGGTACATGCCCAATCTTTTTATGCGTTTTTTCAATACTGCTTTCTCCTTTTTTTCTTCCGCCACCATGCCGGCATATATCACTGTAAACCAGGTGTCGAAGCTAAATCTGTGGTGGCCGTATGACTTTGCAAGTTCAGTAATATGGTCCAGTACATCCTGACTGATTACGGCTGTTGTTTCGTTGTATATTTTAACAAAATCATAGTATATTCTCTCATGCCCGTAAAGCTTACCCAATTTAGCGATATCGGTAAAATAGTGCAGGTCTTTGGGTGCAAACCGGGGTTCATCCTGCCTTTTCAGATAAACGCACCACGCGTCAAAGGCACCGGTATCGTACTCTATTTTGCTTCCATCAGCAATCAGCTTGATAAATCCAGGCATACTTATTAATTTTTCAAAGGCCAAAATTTACTTTGAATGACGCATCCGCATTCACCAACAGTTACAGTAAGTTTTTTTTGCGTTTTGCAGATTGCATCATTTACCATTTCAACAATGCTATCGGCAACCAATGGTGTATCGGTAAGCGATGATATAATTTCCAACTAAAATACCATCAAATCACAACTCAATATAAAAAATCATTAACTTTACCGGGTTCAAGATGTATTGTGAGAAACAAAGGAGCTCAAAATTTTGTTTTAGATATTTCAAGAACTATAACTATTAATAACCTCAGTAAACCCAAAAAACATGGCCAATCTTTCTGTGACCTATTTAGGCATTCCATTAAAAAATCCAATTATCGCAGGGGCGAGCAACCTGGTAAACAATCCTGAAACCATTAAGCTCATCGAAGAATCGGGGGCCGGTGCCATGGTTTACAAATCGCTTTTTGAAGAGCAGATACAACTGGAAAGCATTCAGTTTCAGGATGAGTTGGAGCTTTACAATGAGAGAAATGCTGAGATGATAACATTGTTTCCCGAGATGGAACACGCGGGGCCAAAGGAGCATTTGACTAAGTTGCGCGAAGCCCGTTCATTAATCAGCATTCCACTTATTGCGAGTTTAAATTGCATTTTCGCGGAAACCTGGGTTGAGTATGCTGAATTGCTGGCTGAAACCGGAGTAGATGCCCTGGAGCTTAACTTCTTCGCGGTGCCCCGTGATGGCACCACCACTGCTCAGTCTATCGAAGACGAACAAGTACGTATAGTGGAAGCAGTAGCCAAAAAAGTTGCCATTCCAATAAGCGTTAAGTTGAGTCCTTTTTACACCAACCCGCTTCAGGTCATAAACCGAATGGCCAAAGCCGGAGCAAAAGGTTTTATTCTTTTCAACCGTTTATTTGAACCTGACATTAACCTTGACTCCCTTAAACATTCGACACCGTTTAATCTCAGCGCTCCCGGAGATTATAAATTATCACTGCGTTATGCCGGCATGCTCTATAACACCATAAATGCTGATGTTTGCGCCTCTACAGGTATTTATTCGGGGCACGACGTTGCCAGGTTATTACTGGCCGGAGCAGGTGCTGTTCAAACGGTGAGTGCTTTGTATAAATTCAAACCCGCGATTATAAAAAACATGCTCAGCGAATTGGAAACTTTTATGCACACACACAACTATGAAAACATAGATGACTTTAGAGGGTTATTGTCGAGAGATAAAGTTAAAGACCCATACATATACAAGCGTGCCCAATACATCGATCTGCTGCTTCATTCGGAGAAAATCTTCAAAAAATATCCACTAATTTAAAAGTCAGAAAAGCAAAGCCGGAATAGCTCAAATAGGCTAAATCCATTGAAAAGCAGGTATCAAAGCCTGCTTTTTAATTGTTTATCAGCGTCCTTTGCCGATACTTTCCGTGGAGAGGACATGCTCAACTTTAAAATAGAAACAAGCATAATTACCACGCTTACCCACTGAACGAGGCTCAACACTTTGTGATTAAAAATATAGTCAAAAACTATAGCTGACAGCGGAAAGAACAGCTCAAAAATAGCTGATAGCATTGCAGGCACTTTTTTCAGGCCATAGTAATATAGGAAGATAGCTCCTGAACCTACGGTAAAGGAGATGATGAGTATAATTTTCCAGTTTTCAACAGTAACAAATTGAAATTGATTGATTTTTCCGGAAAATGCAACAATAACGAGCATTATAAGCGAAGTAAACCCATAGCGATAAAAAGTAGCGGTAGAAAAAGAGAGGTTTCGCAACACGCCCTTTCCCAAAACTGTGGCACTGCCAAAAAAGAAGGCAGCTATAAGGGAATAACCTGCAGCTAACGCGGTATTGGAGCCGGTTTCAAAATCAGGGAGTTTCAACCCAAAGGTTAGAAAGTATCCCGCGACAATGGCTAATCCGGCCCATAACGCAAAATCACGGTTAAGGCGTTCCTTTAATATGATAGCTGCAAGTGATATGGCAAAAACCGGTTGTAGCTTTTGAAGCAACACTACCACCGAAAGCTCCTTAAAATCGACCAGGAAAAGCGCTTTTACAATGGCCATGGTTCCCAATGCACCACCAGTGAGGGCGATAAGAAAGATGAAGAGTAATTCCCGCAGAGAAAAAAATTTCAAATGTCTGTATTCGTTGAAAAGGAATACATTCATCATTACAAATGGCAGTGCATGAATAATGAAGACAACAAACTGAATATTCAGATTATACAAACGCGGAGTGAGCACAACGCCATCAAGGCCCCAAAGTGTTGCGGATATACAAATTGCAATGGAACCTGCAACATACGATTTAACTTTATTGCTCATCATGGCTTTGCCGAATTTTCGGCAAAACTACACATATTCTGCAAAAGATCAATCCGGCCGTTTTTCCGAAGGATTGTTGAAAATCCTATTAACCATCATTTCCCGGTATTTGAATATATGGTTAATGCGTTTGCGAACAAGCCGGCCGGCAACCCATTTACCCAGGTGGCCAAACGGCAACTCATAATATAAAATGTCAGTCATTTCGGTAAACTCCTCAACATTTTTAAAAATGTGCTGATGATGCCATATTTTAAATGGTCCTTTTAACTGTATATCTACAAAGAATTTGTTCTCTTCCACATGGGTTATTTCGGTAACCCATTGAAGCGGTATTGAAAATAAAGGACTTACCTTATATTTAATGATCATCCCTGCATAAGCTGGTATTGACTTAAGCGGAAATTTAATATAAAAACCCATATCAGGAGGCGTGATAACAGAGAGAATGGCCGGGTCTGAAAAAAACTTCCATACGATTTCTGCCCTGGCATTGATTGTCTGATTGGCTTCAAAAACTGGCATAGCTGATTAGTTTTAAATAAATATTCTATTGAAACTGCGTAAAAATTTTTTTAATACGCGATGGGCCTAAATAGCATAACACCAGCAATGAAAGCTTCAATTACATCTAAATTCCGTTCAACACGGAACACCGGATGAACTTCCCTTTAAATGAAATTGACCATAAAACGCGTCACTGAATAAACAACAAAATTAAATATAAGTTTTAGACAAAACAACCATTTGTTTAATCTTCATGTTTTTTGATTAATTTTTTTAATTTAACATTATACTTTATTAACCTGTTTTTCAAGCATTTTTGCATTATAAAATTATTTTTTGTTTAATATTTTTATTAATTTGTTATACATTTTTTTATTTTTCAGGTTTAAATAGTCAACAATTAAATAACCTAAAACCAAAAACAATAATCATGAAAAATTTACGTCTCTTTATTCAATTGGTTATACTTGCACTACTGCTAAGCCCGGTTTTGGCCCTGGGTCAGGCACGCCTGCAGGTGATTCACAACTCTGCCGATGCCGTCGCAAGCGTGGTGGATGTATGGCTCAATGACCAACTGCTGCTTGATGATTTTGCTTTCCGCACGGCATCTCCATTTATTGATGCGCCAGCGGGCGTTGATTTCGACGTGGTGATTCAGCCGGCAAACTCAACCGATACCACCAATGCGCTGGCACGATTTACCTACAACCTGACCGACGGTGAAACCTATATATTGGTCGCCAATGGGATAGTGGTACCAACCGGCTACAATCCTGCCACCCCTTTCAATATTTATGTTACCGCTGCCGGTCGTGAAGCGGCCAACATGCCCGAAAATTCAGATGTACTCGTTTTCCACGGTTCAACCGATGCACCTACGGTGGATATTGTTGAAACCGGTGTGGGAGCAGGTTTACTCGTTGACAACCTCTCATACAGCGAATTTGCCGGCTACCTGGAACTGCCCACAGCCGATTATGTGCTTGCTGTGCAGGATGAAACCGGTAGCGTGACCGTTGCTTCTTATGATGCGCCACTGTCTACTTTAGGACTTCAGGGAGCTGCCATGACTATCGTAGCCTCCGGATTTTTGGACCCATCGGCAAACAACAACGGGCCGGCATTTGGATTGTTTGTTGCCCTGCCATCAGGTGGTGAGCTTGTTGAACTACCGGTTCACACCCCACAGGCACGCCTGCAGGTGATTCACAACTCTGCCGATGCCGCCGCAAGCGTGGTGGATGTATGGCTCAATGACCAACTGCTGCTTGATGATTTTGCTTTCCGCACGGCATCTCCATTTATTGATGCGCCAGCGGGCGTTGATTTCGACGTGGTAATTCAGCCGGCAAACTCAACCGATACCACTAATGCGCTGGCACGATTTACCTACAACCTGACCGACGGCGGCAAATATATACTCGTTGCAAATGGCATAGTTAGCAGCAGCGGATATTCACCATCACAAGCTTTTGATATCTACGTTTTTGATCAAGCAAGAGAAGAGGCCAGCCAGTCAACCAATACAGATGTATTAGTGTTTCATGGTTCGACCGATGCACCGGTGGTAGATGTGATAGAAGTGTTGGCAGGAGCAGGGACCATTGTTGACAACCTCGGTTATGGCGAATTTGCCGGTTATCTTGAATTGCCTACAGCCAATTACCAATTAAACATTACCGATGAAACAGGTTCAACTGTAGTTGCAACATTTAACGCTCCATTAGCAGACCTTGGCCTGCAAGGCCAGGCGCTTACGCTGGTTGCATCAGGATTTCTGGACCCTGCTGCAAATAGTAACGGCCCAGAATTTGGCCTTTTCGCTGTGTTGCCATCAGGGGGTGATTTTGTTACCCTGGGAAATACAACCAATGTAGCAACCAACAGGCTGGACATCACTAACCTTATGACCTACCCCAATCCCTCAAATGGTTCAACACACCTCACATTCAGCATTCAGCAAGCCTCTGAATTGAAAATTTCTGTGCATAGCATGAATGGTCAAGTGGTTTACCAGGAAAACACAGGAGTTATTCCTGCTGGTACGCACCAACAATTACTGCCTTTAAACCAACTGCCTTCCGGCCTGTATTTGGTCAATCTGGTGGCCGGAAATACTAACCAAACAACAAAGCTCCAGGTCATTAAATAAAAGGGTTTAAATTCCTGAGCTTTTCGTGGCTGCTTCTCCGGATGCAGCCACGTTTTTTTTGAGTTACATTTTGAACTTATAATGATTAATGAATGTAACTTTACCATTAAATAATCAGCAAGATGCGTTCAGGATTATTTTATATAGCTGCTTTCCTCTGGGGATTATTCCTTTTACCTGAAAATCTGGAAGCACAGAACAATCATCCGGTCGGCTCTCCGGCACTCAATTATTTTTTTGACAACTTCGAGAATGCGCCAGCCTTTGTAAATGCCATTCCATCGTGGACTACAATAGATGAGGATGAGTCGCCCACCTGGGGAATAGAAGGAACAAAGTTTCCTTTACAATACACCCCTATGTCCTTCATTGTTTTTTGCCCCGATTCAACCGTACCTGCCTTGACCGATACAGCATTCAGGGCATATTCAGGCAACAAGTTTGCAGCATGTTTTGCTGCTACTGTCCCGCCCAACAGTGATTGGCTGATTTCACCCAAAGTTCATGCAGAGCAACAAAGCCATTGTTCATTTTACATCCGTTCATTTGCCGCTCAGTTTGGGCTCGAACGGTATCGCGTAGGTGTTTCCACTACTGATCCCTCCCCTTCCAGTTTCACCTTCCTGACCGGTGAAAATTATCTGACAGCACCTGCCGGCGTTTGGACAAAGAAGAAATTTGATTTAAGCAACTATGATGGACAGGATATTTATATTGGCATACAATGCGTTTCAGACAATTCATTTATTTTAATGGTAGATGACTTTGAATTCAGGACGGCAATGCCACAAATAGGCACTATTACCGGCCTGGTAACTGATGCTGTAAGTGGTTTACCCGTTGCAGGCGCCATGGTATCAGCCCGGGGCATAACAACTTACACGGACAGTAACGGCAACTACACACTTGAGCAAGTTCCCGTGAACGAAATAATGGCTGATTTTGAATCAAATATTAATTTCGGCGCAGCTCCTCTAACGGTTCAATTTACCGATAAATCTGATTTCAACCTGATACAAGTAGTTTGTGCTGCCGAAAACTATATAAATTATGTAAATGAGCAGGTAAATGTCATACCGGGCGGCAACCTTCAGCTCAATATCTCTCTTTCGCCTCTGCTGCTTGAAGGAGAGATGCGTTTTGTATTAAACTGGAGTGACAAACCTTTCGATCTGGATTCTCACCTGAACACCCCAACCATTGGCGGTGAAACCCATCATATTTATTACAACAATCCGGGCAGTAGCACAGCCATTCCCTATGCTGCGCTCGACTACGATGTTACCCAGGGCTTTGGGCCGGAAACCATGACCATTTATAGGTTGGAATCGGGTACCTATCAATATTATATCCAAAACTTTTCGCAAACTCCTCCTTTAACGGAATCACAGGCGGTGTTGCAAATATATAATCAGCATGGATTGGCCAAAACTGTTTATGTTCCCGAAACAGGGGCCGGCAACTTCTGGTATGTATGCGATGTAGAGGGCTCAACGGGCGACATCACTATCATCAACAGGATTCAAAGTACAGCCCCGGGAGGTCGCAATGGAGACTCAGGACGCTCCGTTAAGGTTACTCCGGTTCCTGAATCACGGGAGTGGCTATGGAGTTTTGGTGATGGTGCCATTTCAACACTTCCCAATCCTACCCATACATACATGAGCAAAGGTAAGTACACTGTTACCCTTCAGGTTAATGACGGCATCAGGCAGGCAACAGAAACTAAAATAAACTACATAGATGTAGGTTCAGTAGGATTGGAACCATCAGTAGAGAGCAATATAACCATAGCTCCGGTGCCGGCTCACGAACAGGTTAGCATTAACTCGCCAGTCGAAATTCTCAGTTATGAATTAATCAGTCCGGCCGGAACAGTACTGATGAGTTCAACGCCGCAGTCTCAATTTGTGCAGATAGACATCCATCACCTTAGCAGCGGAGTATACCTGCTGAAACTTCAAACCAACAGCGGGTCTGTCATAAAAAAGATAGTCAAGCAATAGTTGTTTCCCTATTTAGGAGCTTTAAGGATAATTTACATTTCGGACACAGGACATTCTACAGCCATAACCCGGAAACAGCATATGGGAGGATATGCACTTTAAGATGCACAAAGCTTACCGGAGAACATCCGGCTAATCAGAATATATCTCTAACTTCCGCTTTGATATACTCCATGGCTTTATAAATGGAAGAAACTTCTTCTTCCATTTCATGGTGAAGGATAAGCTGTGCCAGTTCGGTTGCCGGCGCATCGGCTGCAAGTTTTTCGCCCGATGAATTTATTACTGAAATGACCCTTTCCTTGGCATTTTTTATCAATTCCCATGCATTGGATGAAATATACAATTGCTGTGAAAGGTTGTGATCGAATTCCTGCCGGATGTTGGTAACAATTTTTTGCTGGGCTTGCCGTACATTGTCACCGGGCTGTATGTTTCTCATCAGCAATTGGGATGGGGTGATGCGTTCAAGCAATAACACCATGCGCTCATACGCCTGAAATCTTAAAGGATTGGCCAGACGCATACGTTCGAGTTTTAGCTCATGCAGGGCCTGGTTGTCTTCGCGTTTCAAATATTCACGCAATAAATAAAAAAAAGCAAGACCTACCATCAAACCCGGCACAGTGACCAAAATTAAATCACGAATTATGTCCATGTTTACTTTATAAATTTTAACTCCGGCAAAGGTCAGAAATATTAATCACTTTTATAGGTCAAAATAAATTCTGCTCACATTATATTTTACTACATTTGCTTATACTATAACATCATTCACATTTTCAACAACGAGATATGTATAAATTATCAGATCGAATCGGGCGTTTGGCTGAGTCAGAAACGCTTGCCATGACCCGTCGTAGCCGTGAGCTTACCGAAATGGGGCATCATGTCATTAATTTAAGTATAGGTCAGCCGGATTTTTATACGCCTGACCCTATAAAAGAGGCTGCTAAAAAAGCCATAGATGAAAACTTCACTTTCTACTCGCCAGTGAGTGGGTATGTTGAATTGCGCAAAGCCATTTGCAACAAATTAAAACGTGACAATAATCTGGACTATACTCCTGAACAGATTGTTGTTTCAACAGGCGCCAAACAATCATTGGCCAATATCATGTTAAGTATAATAAATCCGGGCGATGAGGTATTGGTACCGGCACCTTATTGGGTATCCTACCGCGAAATCATCAAATTGGCAGAAGGCACCATGGTAACTATAGAAGCAGGTGTGGAAACCGATTTTAAAATTACTCCCGAACAGTTACGGCAGGCCATCACGCCGGCAAGCAAGGCTTTTGTATTCAGTAGTCCCTGCAACCCTACCGGCTCGGTATATAGTTATGACGAATTACAGGCGCTGGCTCAGGTTTTCAGGGAACATGAGCAGTTATATATTATTTCGGATGAAATATACGAACTGATAAATTTCGAAGGACAACATCACTCTATAGCTGCTTTTCCGGAGATTAAGGAAAGAGTCATCGTGGTAAATGGTGTATCCAAAGGATTTGCCATGACG
>JAQVEI010000036.1 GCA_028697695.1 Lentimicrobiaceae bacterium | reverse complement strand
GAGTTATCAGGATGGCGTATCCCGGGCGCTTGCAGAAAGGAGTTGTAATCCATCAGTGCAGCAGGGGAGGAGGAAAAAGCGGTTACCGGAGGGCGGTTTAAACAATATACAGCTCCATGAATGGGATACATATTGCCAAACACCTTGTTGTAAAGCGACACGTCAGAAATCTTTGCAATACCCGCCTCTGCCGGCTCCATAAATAAACCAAAAGTATTAGCCGTGCTGTCTGTCTGCCTGTTCTCCATAACAACTACTTTTCTGTTGTTTTTATCCAAAAAGCAAAAAGAATAATTACCCAGCCAGGAGTATAAATGTTGAGCAGGACTGAAAATTTCCCTGACAAACGTCTCACTGCCTTTATCGTAAGCCAAAGTATGAATGGTGTCACTGCCTTCTGGACCATGTATGGACAGATAAGGGCTGTTCAGCAGAATTCCGTGAATCGAGATCATATCATCCGGAATGCCGGACAATTGTATTGGCATGGCGTTTTGACCTGCAAAAAGCTTTATGGGCTGTGATGTTGCCGTAAATCCATTGAGCAGTAGCTTGTCTTTTCGGAGGGTAAGGTCAAGGGTAGTCCAGGCATTTTCAAAGAATTCAGCCAACTCCAGGGCATTTTCACTTACATTTAATAATTTCATCATTTGGGCAGTGCGCAAAATTAGTGTAGCGTCCACCTTCTTGCCTGAGGTTTTTTTAAGCGATAAAAACAAAGGGTCGTTGTTCAGGTTGGAGTTGTTCTCAAGAGCATTCAGCGATGACAATAAGGTGGATGAGTCGGCACTCAGGCACAATAATCCTTTATGGATATAATAACTTACACAGTGGTTATTCCGGCAAACTTTGAAGAAGTCGGTAAGGGGATGGTTGTTCTTTGAAAAGCTATAACCACGTCTTTCAGCCCAGCCCTTAACGTGGGCCGTAAATCTTGATGGGTTTTGTTTGCCTATGCTGAATGCCAATAACCACGATTGTTTACCACTGCTGTCAGTCATAAAGCCTTTCATAAAAGGTTTTTGCTCCAATATGTTCCTGAATATCTCATCCTCAGCACTCAGTGAGTCGGCTAAAGATGCAACCCGGCTAAAGTCGGAGCTGCTTTCAGGTGATGATAAAACTTCGCTCAGGCCCGATGCCCGTGTAGTGTTAATAAAATCAGCAGCATTTGATGCTTCAATAACTATTTGGGTTTGAGTTGGAAAGGCTTCAGCCAACCCGGCTACGGGCGATTTAATGAATATGTAATAGGCTCTAATCTGGAAAAACAGCAATAGGAGTAAGATCAAACCGGTGAGGTACAGCAAATATTTTACTTTCTTGTTCATGGCAGCATTCATCAAGTTGGCCAAATATACTTCAAAAGTCAGTTCATTGAACGGCTGTCAGGCTTTACTAATCAACAATCCGTTGTTTATAACCCCGTTTTTTTGATGCAAATACAGAAAAATGATTAGTTTTGACAATATTTTTTCATGATGATGACTACTGAACATTCTTTTCCCACGCTTTTCCCTGCCATTTTTTTAGTATTGTTAGTGTGTGCTTTCGCTGATGTGTCTGCACAGATTTATGATTATGGCTTAAAAGAAGATTGTAATATGAGAAGTGGATTTGAATATGGGGGTGTGGCCGGATTCTATCTTCCGGGAAATGGGTCTGCAAAATTCTATTCCGGCAAACCCGGTCAGGAGAATGAGGCAGCCTATATATTCAAGAATAAATACTGGTACGATGAGATATTTTACAATTTAAATGCCAACGATACGGTATTTATTTCGGGATATCCGGATAGGGTAAAATATACACCCGCCTTTGAGTTCGGACTGTTTTTCAGTTATCATTTTAATTGTCGTACCAGCTTGCTTTTTCAGTTTTCCCATGCAAAGTTTCAGATAAATGATGTGCTCTCAGTAGAGGTTGACCCACCCATTGATTATCTGGCCGAGCCCGACATCCGGCTTTTTGGTATTCATGGGGAGGAGGAACGTAACCTCTTGAATATATCGGTAAATCATTATTATGGCACACATCCAGTATTCAGGCCAATGATTGGTGCAGGAATAAACATGAACAATACATTGGTTAAGAGGCACGCACTGCACATTGGCGACAAAGATTATAATCTGATAAAGGTATATGGAAACCGGCCATTTGTTCCCGGTGGTACGCAACAGGCATACGACATCAGGCAGGGTGGCATTGGATTTGGAGTATTTGCCACGGTGGGTGCACGGCTTGAATTCAGTAAGCTGATAGCCATTGAACCGGGGTTCACCTTTTACTACAAGCAGATAAACCTGGAGTCGGCCAAAGGATTTTATCCTCAATACAATCTATTCGTGCGTTTGTGTTTGCGCGACCTGATTTCTTTTGGTGAATAATTGGGGATCAATAAATTTCAGGTATAGTTAGCTGATGCAGGTTAAACGATCTGCGGTGCCAGGGTGTAAGTCCAAGCTCCATTATTGCTTTACGATGCTCACGGGTTGGATAGCCCATGTTGTGAGACCAGCCATAACCCGGAAATTCAGCATCAAGCTGCTGCATAAATTCATCGCGGTGGGTTTTTGCCAGTACTGATGCACCAGCTATGGACATATAAAGCCCGTCACCTCCAACTATACATTGATGTGGGATATTGGGATGTGTAATAAAATAATTCCCGTCAATCAATAGCAATGCAGGAACAACCGACAACGCGTCAACCGCCTGATGCATACCGCGTATGCTTGCTTTGAGTATGTTTATCCGGTCTATTTCAGGTGGGTAAACAGCGGAAACTTTCCAGCATATGGCATTTTTCTCAATTTGAACTCTTAGTCTGTTGCGCTGCAGTGCAGTAAGTTTTTTGGAGTCGTTGAGTTCTGCATTCCTGTATCTTGCAGGCAAAACAACAGCAGCGGCAAATACGGGTCCGGCCAGGCAGCCCCTGCCGGCTTCATCACATCCGGCTTCCATAATTTTTTGTGAACGGGAAAATCTTTGTTTCAGCATATTAAATGAATAGCCTTCCCAACACGGAAAATATCAGGAACAATCCAAATACAATTTCAAAAATAATCATTTTAGTCTTAAGCTGATGCAGAACAAAAGCCACCATCATAGCCAGGGAAACATACAATAAAGGTAAAAGCATGGGGGCTTTAAAGCTAAGTATCAGCACACATGCTATGCCTGCCCATTGAAATTGAATGATGAGCCATATCCTTTTGCGAATAGCAATGAGCTTATCACCGGCTCCCATCAGTATACGGGAAAATACCATCAACCAAAACAGCAACAATAAAGCTATGGTAATGACATTCAGGGTACTTAATGGTCGAAATAAAAAGGTGTAATCCTGTATGTAAGCTGTGTAATCATCCACAATGAGCCACAGTTTATCTGTGAAAAACAGATAAATGGCAAAATAAAAGAAAGGCACCAAAAGGCCCAGTATGGATATTACCCATTCCCGCCAGGAGGTAACCCTAAGGGTGAAAAATCCCAGCCAGACAAACAGAAAAAATATTAGGGTTTCAGGGATGAAAAATGCAGACACACCTATGCTGATGGCGGCAGTCATCACCTTACTGTGTGGATGCGGTTGCATATACATATTCATCAGGCTGTTGAGCGGTAGCAGCAAAATAAGCGTTACCAACAATCCATGAAAAAGATAAATTCCTCCGGGAGCAAACCATGACAGCAAAATGAAGGTCAATGCTCCAAAAAATGAGGTGTGGGGGATAAGATCACGTTTTACCAGCATCAGGTTCACCATAAACGCGGTTACCAATAGCAGGCCTGCATTGATATATTGAAGCGTATCCATGTTTTCCGGAAGCAGGGATAATGGCAGAATGGCAGGCCAGCTTTCCTGCCCGCTGATCTGCATAATTCCTAAAGTGCCACCGGGCGTAAAAGCTACAAAAGCAGCGGCCGCCAGGCAGATAAGTACCTGAACTTCAAAACCGGCTTTTGACAATTTACGCAGCATAATTGGATAACTTTACTTCATAAGGTCTAAACCAATATCGGAACGGTAGGTTTTACCCAAAAAGTCAATGGAGCGGGCATTATCGTAACATATGCGGCGTGCCGATTCAATGTCGGAGCCCATACCGGTTATGCACAATACACGGCCACCGGCGGTAAAAATAGCTTCACTTTTTTTATCCATTTTCGTACCCGCGTGAAATACCACCACTCCTTTTGCCTGATCTAATCCGAATATTTCAATGCCCTTGGGATAGTCTCCGGGATAACCGGCAGAAACAAGCACTATGGTGAGCGCATAGGCGGGATCAAACGTTAGTGTCTGCTCGTGTAGCGTATTGTCTTTTAGGGATAGCAGTACGGGCATCAGGTCGGAGGTGATTCTTGGCATAACAGATTCCGTTTCCGGATCGCCCAGACGCACATTGTATTCAATAACAAAGGGCTCTCCCTGCACCTCAATCAACCCTATGAAAATAAAGCCCTTGTAAGGTATATTCTCCTGCTTCAATCCCTCAATGGTTGGAACTACTATGCGGTCGATTACTTTTTGCATAAGTTTTTCATCGGCAAAACTTACCGGTGAAACCGCACCCATGCCTCCGGTATTGGGCCCTTTGTCTCCATCGCCTATTCGTTTGTAATCTTTTGCTTCGGGCAGTAACTTCCAGTTTGAGCCATCAGTGACTACAAACAGCGATAGTTCACGTCCCTGAAGAAACTCTTCGATAATAACTTTGGAACATGAATTGCCAAATCTTTTCTTTATCAGCAGGCTTTCCAGTTCAAAACAGGCTTCGCTGATGTTATCACATATCAATACGCCTTTTCCTGCGGCCAGGCCATCAGCTTTCAACACATAGGGAGCTTGCATCTCATAGAGATAGGCTTTGGCCTCTTCAAATTCATCACCCGTAAAAGTCTTATAACGTGCAGTGGGAATATGATGTCTGCCCATGAATGCTTTGGCAAAATCCTTGCTTCCTTCCAGTTGAGCGCCCTTACTGCCCGGGCCAATCAGGTGAATATGCCGGAGCCGGGGGTCGGCTTCGAAATAGTCAATGATGCCTTTTACCAAAGGCTCTTCGGGCCCGACTATCATCATTTGAATGTTGTATTGAAGGCAGGAGTTTTTTACCGCATCAAAATCACTGATGTCAATGGGTAGATTTATGCCGGTAAGCAGGGTCCCCGGGTTGCCCGGAGCAATATACAGTTGGGTGGTAAGTGGTGATTGAGATAATTTCCAGGCCAGGGCATGCTCACGACCCCCCGAACCCAACAACAAAACATTCATAACTTTTTTTTTGCAAAGAAAAGCTTATTTTTTTGAAGGTGCCACTTTTGGGGCATTCGATGATAAAAAAAGCTTGCAGCCGGACAGCCCGACAGTATTCACCCTATGCGCCAGCCGGGGAAGCAAGCCCTTCGATTATAGGTCAAGGAAGGCAATAGGACAAAAGCAGACCACGGAATACATGGTTATTTGTAGGGCTGTATCGCCGGATAATCCTTATCGATGAAAAGTCGCTGCCCTGCAAAAAATGGATAAGCGATAAAAAAACACCCCCAGGTTTTTAAGTTGCGGGTGTTTATGATGATTGAGTTATTTTGCGGATTCCAGTCGTTTCTTTTCGGACAGCTTTTTGAGTATTTCTTCCTGAAGGGAGCTGCTTACCGGCATATATTGGTAAAACTCCATAGAATAGTTGGCTCTGCCGCTTGAGAGGTTGCGCAGTGTGGTAGCGTAGCCAAACATTTCCTGCAGGGGAACATAACCGTTAAGTTTTTGCGAACCTTTGCGGTGACGACGCATGGATTCAATTTTTCCGCGTCTTTTGTTGAGATTGCCCACAATGTCGCCAATGAACTCATCCGGCGTATTTACCTCTATTTTCATTACCGGCTCAAGCAGTAAGGGCGAGGCTTTCATAAAACCCTGTTTAAAGGCGATAGAAGCACAGGTTTGAAACGCAAAATCGGAAGAATCCACAGGGTGGAACTGCCCGTCGAGCAGTACCACTTTCACGTCAACCACCGGGAAACCGGCAAGAACGCCTTTGGCCATAGTTTTTACAATACCTTTGTTAACCGACGGTATGTATTCGTTGGGTATGGTTCCTCCTTTTATCTTATCGAGATATTCATAACCCAGCCCTTCGTTGGGTTCCATCCTGATATAAACCTGGGCAAACTGACCCTTACCTCCGGTTTGTTTTGAATGCCGGTACTCAACCTCAACCTCCTGTGAAATGGTTTCGCGATAAGCCACCGATGGTTCGCCAACAACTACGGGAATTCCAAATTCAGTTTTTAGACGATCCACCAGAATTTCAAGATGCAACTCGCCCATGCCGGCAATGATTGTTTCTTCCGTTTCTTCATCAAACCGTGCATGGAATGAGGGGTCTTCATTGACCAGTCTTGCAAGGGCTTCACCAAGTTTGCTCTGGTCTTTGCGTGTCTCGGGATTGATTTTTAATTCAATTACACTCGGTGGTATATGGATAGATTCCAGATGTAACTGCTCATCCATATCGCAGAGTGTATCACCGGTTTTGGTAAGCTTCAGTCCGATGAGTGCTACAATATCGCCGGGTCCGGCCGAGGTAATTTCTTCCCGTTCCTTGGCATGGATTTTAAGTATCCGTCCTATCCGCTCCGGTTTACCTTTTGTAGAGTTCATTACCTGCATTCCGCTACGCAATACACCCGAATATATCCGGATGAATGTTTGTTGACCAACATACGGGTCGTGAATAAGCTTAAACGCAAGGGCAGCAAAAGGCTCTTTAACAGATGGGTTGCGTACCCGTGTCTTTTCGTGGTCGTCAATATCCATACCTATCGTAGGACCTATATCCGTAGGGGAGGGCAGGAAGTTTACCACTGCATCCAATAACTGGGCAATGCCTTTATTTTTATATGCAGCCCCGCAAAATACCGGTGTGATTAACAATTTAAGGGTGGCATCACGGGTAGCGGACATCAAAAGTTCTGCAGATACTTCTTTGTCGTCAAGAAAGCTCTCCAGAATCTCCTCATTGTATTCTGCCAGCTTTTCTACCATTTTATTCCTGAATTCAATGGCCTGGGCCATCATTTTGTCAGGAATTTCCGAGGTTATGGTTTTAACATCCTCAAAAGTGTACATTTTCATGGCCACCAAATCGATGATGCCTTCGAAATCTGATTCCTGGCCAACCGGCAATTGATAGGCAACTGCATGGGCATCCAGGTTTTGATTCATCTGGGAGATGACCTCCAGAAAATCAGCACCGGTGCGGTCAACTTTATTTACAAAAGCTATCCGGGGTACTTTGTAACGCTCAGCCTGATTCCAAACGGTTTCACTTTGGGGTTCAACGCCACCTACGGCGCAAAATAAGGCTACCATCCCATCAATAACACGCAACGAACGCTCCACTTCAACAGTAAAGTCAACGTGGCCAGGTGTATCTATGATGTTGATCTGATAATCTTTCCAGTTACATGAAATGGCAGCAGAAGCAATGGTAATGCCTCTTTCCTGCTCTTGTTTCATAAAATCCATGGTGGCTTGGCCGTCATGGGTTTCACCTACCTTGCGGTTTACACCCGTGAAAAATAAAAGACGCTCGGTGGTTGTCGTTTTACCGGCATCAATATGTGCAGCAATGCCAATATTTCTTAATTTGTTTAAAATCATTGTCAAAAATTAGAAAAAGATTATAAAAATGAGGCTCTTTGGCACATGCCGGATTCATGTAAGTAATTGTTAAATAAACTGATACATGAAATAAAAGATACAGGAGAGTGCGTTCAGATACCTGGCTTAAAATGGGGTGCAAAGGTAAAATAATTTTCGTTTTATACTACATTGACATAAATTTTATTTTTTAACTGAAGTTTACACGAATGAAACATCTAATGTTGATCAGCAACAGCCAGGCAGGCGGTGAAATAATTCAAGTCAAAGATTTTTAAAGAGATGATGAAGGAAAATCTATACATTTTGTTAAATTTGTAAGCCTTATAACAGGTGCAAAGTGATAACCGGTATTTGTGCTTTGTCCTTGTTGCTTTGTGAATACAATAAACAGCATAGTGTTATAAAATTTTCGTTTAAATGCTTGCTGTAACCATTTTGTAAAAGCGTGTCTAATTATATAACAACGCCCCATTCATGGTTAGAAAGATAATACGGATAATACGTTTTCGGCTGGAGGCTCTTGTCTGGATAGTGGCTCTTATCCTGCTTGCTTTTATGTCGCCTGAAAACGGGCATGCCAGTTTGTGTCCTTTCAATGCTTTTGGGTTGGGTTTTTGTCCGGGATGCGGCCTGGGTCATGGGATAGCATATCTTTTCAGGGGCGAATTTCAGGCTTCTTTCTATGCGCATCCTCTGTCAATTCCTGCAGTTATACTGTTAATTATACGTGTTGTTAAAGTTTTTAAAAGACCTTTACCCTTATTATTCATCAATAAAAATTAATGTTTATGGCAAATGTTTTACTTCATCTACCGGAGCTTCAGGGCATGGAACTCAACTACATTCAAACCTTACTCAAAGATTACACTGACAATGAAGCTCAGACTTTTGCCGGCATTTATCGTGCCCGGCGAAAAGATCCTCAAATAATACTGCTTACCTGTCTGATTGGAATTTTAGGTATTTCAGGTGTTCATCGCTTTCTGATCAACCAGATAGGTATGGGTATACTATACCTGCTCACGGCCGGCTTATGTCTTATTGGTACCATCGTTGATGCGGTTAACTATCAGAATCTGGCCTTTGAATACAACCAGAGAATTGCTATGGAAGTAGCACCTTTGGTTAAGCAAATGAGCGCATAATTTACTCACAGATAAGCTTGCCGGTGATCTGGCTCAGATCACTCAGTTGGTGCTTAATCATGTATGCCTTGATGCCTTCTATGACTTTTAGGGTTATGGACGGGTCCACAAAATTGGCGGTTCCTACCTGAACGGCAGAAGCACCGGCAAGCATAAATTCTATGGCATCGGTGGCACTTGAAATGCCGCCAATACCGATAACGGGAATTTTAACCGCGTTGGCAACCTGCCATACCATACGTAATGCGATGGGTTTTATGGCCGGTCCCGAAAGGCCACCGGTAATGGTGCTTAAAACCGGTTTCCGGGTTTCGGCATTTATGGCCATGCCCAGCAGCGTGTTGATAAGCGACAATGTATCCGCACCTGCTGCCTCTACGGCAAGTGCTATCTCCACAATACTGGTAACATTTGGCGACAGCTTAACCACGAGAGTTTTATCGTAAACTTCTCTAACGGCACGCGTTACGGCAGTAGCTGAGGGGCAGCTCGTGCCAAAGGCCATGCCTCCCTCCTTCACATTCGGACAAGAGATGTTCAGCTCAATGGCAGCAATGTGGCTGAGCTTATTCATTGCTTTGGCAACAGCAACATATCCCTCAACGGTTGAGTCTGAAACATTGGCTATAACATGGGTGTTGAATTTTTGCAGTGTGGGGTAAATGTTGCTGACAAAGTATTCTATACCTTTATTTTGCAGCCCCACCGCATTGAGCATGCCCATAGGAGTTTCGGCCATGCGCGGATAGGGATTGCCTTCACGGTGAAGGGAAGTGGTAGCCTTAACAACGATGCCACCCAAAGTATCAATATCTATAAAGTCGGCATACTCGTGGCCATAGCCAAAAGTTCCGGAAGCTGTTAATACCGGGTTTTTCAGGTTAAGGTTGTGTATTTTTACCGAAAGGTCGGGTGAAGTGCTCATATTTAGTAGTATTACCGGCTGTTTTCGTCTAAAGTGCAGCTCACCTCTACTCCTTTGGTCCAGCCTTTAAGTTCACGTGAATCAAATACTGGGCCCTGTGTGCACACGCACTCATTTCCCCGGGTGGTTTCAACCACGCAACATAAACAGGCCCCAATGCCACACGCCATGGTGTTTTCAAGTGAAACTTCGCAGGTAATACCATGTTTTTCAGCAATGTGAGCTACCGCCCGCATCATACCATCAGGACCACAACAGTAAATGTAATCGAAATCTGGTTTATTGGTTGAAAATATAGAATGCCCGGTAACCATGCCTTTTTCCCCTTCGGAGCCATCTTCGGTTGATACCTCTACAAGTCCAAAGTTTCGGTATTCCTGTTGAAGTAAGATATCTTTGGCAGTTTTGCCACCGATGAGTATGGTTATATCATTGCCTTTTTTTGAGAGCTGTTCGGCCAGAAAATACAATGGAGCTACCCCGCAACCCCCGCCAATGAGCAGGGCTTTTTTTCGGGAAATCAGGTTAAATCCTTTTCCCAGAGGGAGCATCACGTTGAGTTTATCTCCTTTATTGAGGCATGCCAGGGTTGCTGTGCCATCGCCAACCGTTTTTATAAGTAGATGCATGCTGTTGGCAGCATGGTCAAAACGATGCACAGAGAATGGGCGGCGTAGATAGGTGTTAGGCTGGCCTTCAATCTTTACTTCCACAAACTGTCCGGGAACCATCACCGGCAGGGGTGAA
>JAQVEI010000035.1 GCA_028697695.1 Lentimicrobiaceae bacterium | reverse complement strand
CATTGGTGGCCAAATTCTAATTGCACGTCGCTACGGGGAACGAAACTATGCCGCCATTGGAAAAATAACCGACAACAGTCTTTACTTCCTTACCGTTTTGGGGCTTGCATTGTTCGTGTTTATAAGAGTTTTCGCCGGTGATATACTGAGCTATCTGATAAAATCTGAGGCCATTTATAAGGCAAGCCTCGACTTTTTGAATTTCCGGATCTACGGTTTGTTTTTTGCTTTTGCCAATATACTGTTGCGCTCTTTTTTTATAGGCATTACCTCTACACGGGTGCTCACCTATAACGCAATAATCATGGCAACGGTAAATGTAGTACTGGACTATGCCCTGATTTTTGGGAACCTGGGAATGCCTGAAATGGGCATTAAAGGTGCTGCTATTGCCTCAGTCATGGCCGAACTGGCATCCGCCATATATTTCTTCATCTATACTTTCTATAAGGTTGACCTGAATACCTTTAACCTGTTCAAATTTAAAAAAGTTGACTTCGCGGTAATTCGCTCTACCTTAAACATCAGCATTTTTGTGATGCTTCAACATTTTCTCTCCCTGGCCGGTTGGTTTACTTTTTTTATGATTGTCGAAAAAATGGGTGAACGCTCTCTGGCCATAGCCAATATTGTGAGAAGCGCATATATGGTGCTGATGATACCGGTTTTTGCGTTTGGCTCTACAACCAATTCTCTGGTAAGCAACATCATTGGTCAGGGACGCCACAATGAAGTGTTCACTATCATTAAAAAGGTAATCGTATTGAACTTCACACTTATAGGAAGTATAGCCATTATATTGGCTGTTTTTCCTCATGCCATGATTTCAATTTATACCAATAACCCTGAAATTATTCGCCAAACCATACCTTCTTTTTATGTGGTTATGTCGGCTCTTCTGTTTTTTTCATTTTCAAGTATATTATTCAGTGGGGTAAGTGGTACCGCCAATACCGCAACCGAATTGGTTATTGAACTTCTTACTATAGTGGTTTATCTGTCCTACACCTGGTTTATTGCACGATATCTTCAGCTCAACATTACATTGGTTTGGACCAGTGAATATGTGTACTTCTTGTTTTTATCCCTGTTATCTTTTCTTTACCTCAGGTCAGGAAAGTGGCGCCAGAAGGTTATATAGTTATATTTGCATATCTCTATGGAAATAAAACTCTCTGTCGTTATAGTCACATTCAACGAAGAGCACAACCTGGGCAGGTGTCTGGCTTCGGTACGCGCTGTTGCGGATGAAGTTATAGTGCTTGATTCATTCTCAACAGACCAAACTGCTGATATCTGCACCACCTTTGGAGCCAGATTTTATCAACACCCGTTTGATGAATTGATTGAACAAAAAAACAGGGCACTTGCTTATACCAGCTACCCTTATGTACTTTCGCTAAATGCTGATGAAGCGCTGGATGATACTCTAATCGCATCCATTCAGCACGTAAAGCAAAACTGGCAAAGGGATGCATATACAATGAACTGCGTGACCAATTATTGCGGGAAGTGGATCTACTACTCGGGCTGGTATCCAAACCGAAAGCTACGTTTGTGGGATAAACGGAAAGGCCAGTGGGTAGGAACAGGTCCAGAGGGAAAAGTAAAAATGCATGACGCAAACTATACGCCTATGCATCTCACAGGCAATCTGTTACACTTCAGTTACACTACTCCCGATGAACACCAACGTCATGTTGCGTATTTTAATACCATCCTGGCCCAAACACAGTTTGAAAATGGGAAAAGAGTCAATATTTTTACCATGTATGCTTATCCTGTGATAAAATTTCTCTACAATTACATTTTAAATTTGGGAATACTCGACGGGAAGGCTGGATTCAATATCTCGCGTACAACGGCAAGAGCCGCTTTTATAAGGCAATGGAAAATAAGATCACTTCAATCCCGTAAGATCCCCGAATCATGAGAAATACAAAGTCGATAGGGAAAGCCCAAATAGAACGCATACCTTTGTATGGCTGAATCCGAACTGTTGAAAGCAATACTAAATGAGAAAAATGATAATTTCATATCAACATAAATAGCCATGGCCAAGGAAAATCCCGGGCAATGGTTCGTAATTGTAAATCCCAATGCCGGCAGACGCAAAGGTGAAAAGGACTGGCTCGAAATCGCAGCCTTACTTCAGGAAGCAGGTATTGACTTTACCAGCGTTTTTACAAAACATCCCAACCACGCCGTTAAACTGGCACGCAAATATGTGGAAGCCGGTTTTAAAAAAATAATTGTGGTGGGCGGCGATGGTACATTAAATGAAGTAGTGAATGGCATATTTACCCAAAAGAAATACGCCACCACCGAAATTACCCTTGCTATGATTCCTGTAGGTACGGGTAACGACTGGGGACGGTCATTCAATATACCCGGCAGCTATAAAAAAGCCATTGATTTAATTGCCAGAGAGAACACATTTGTTCAGGATGTAGGAAAAGTAAAATACCAAAACAGTCATCTGGTAAAACAGCGCCATTTTATCAATATGGCTGGATTAGGCTTTGATGCCATGGTTGCAAAACGAACCAATAAAGTAAAAAGAGAAGGCAGAAGTGGCCCATTTTCATACCTTATCAGCTTGTTTAGCAGCCTGATTAATTACAACCACAAGAAGGTAAAGGTTACCATGGATGAGGCTGTATTGAACGCTGATGTTTTTACCATGAGCGTTGCCATATGCAAATTTAATGGGGGTGGCATGATGCAGGCACCCAATGCTGTTCCGGATGATGGCCTATTGGATATTACCGTTATTACACGTTTAAGCCGCCTGCTGGTCATCAGAAACGTGAGGAAGCTATACGATGGTTCATTTCTTAAACTACCCCAGGTAAAGACTTTCCGCAGTGCTAAGGTGGAAATAGAATCCAACCCGCCCATGTATCTGGAAACAGATGGTGAATCATTGGGTCATACACCCGTTAGTTTTGAGATTATACCATTGGCCATTCAGGTAATCCGGGGATAAGAATTACGGCCGATAACCACCGGCTGAAGCCTGAAGAAGTTTTACTTATTTATTGTTGTAACTGTTCATGGTATTGGTAGCCCCCGATACAATAAAACTTTTTATCATCTCAACTCCTATCGGGATACGCTCTATAAACATCTTTTCTTCCTGACGTGAAAACCTTCCCAAAACGTAATCGACCTGATAGCCGCGGGCGAAGTCGCTGCCAATGCCCACCCTGAGCCGGGGGAAATTATTGTGCCCCAACACTTCAATAATGTGATTCAACCCGTTGTGACTTCCCCCACTGCCTTTTAGCTTTAACCGAAACATACCCGGTTCCAGGTCAAGGTCATCAACCAGTACCAGAGAGTTAGCTATATCTGTTTTTTCAGCATCCAGCCAATAACGGTAAGCCTTACCACTCAGATTCATATAGGTAGTAGGCTTAATTATTACAATAGTTTTGCCTCTGAACCTGGCTTCAGCCCTGTAAGCAAGGCGATCAACCGTAAATTTTGCACCCATATCCTGAGCCAAGGCGTCAGCGAGTATGAAACCTATATTGTGACGGGTATTGGCATATTCGTCACCAATATTTCCAAGCCCGACGATAAGAAACTTCATAACGATTAGGTTTTAATCAGTGCGTTAATGTGAACAGGTATTCGAGGTTAGTAGAATGAGCTGATAATGTTTTTAAACCGGCTTCAGTTCTTAGTTAAACAAAACCGGAGGCAATATGCCTCCGGTAAATATTTGAAAACAGGCCTTAATTACTGTTCGGGAGTTTCTGATTCAACATTGCGTGAAGCTGCTACCGAAACAATCACTGCTGTCGGTAAATCGAGCAATTCTACGTTGGGAACTTTCACGTCAGATACCCGGATAGACTGAAGCAAATCCAGTTTACTGATGCTAATCTGAATTTCATCCGGTAAATCGTTCAGCAGAGCTTTAACTTTCAATTTACGGAATTTTTTAACAAGTTTTCCACCGCGTAAAACGCCCGGCGATGTTCCGGTTATACGAATGGGAACAGATATAATGATTGGATTTTGCTCATTTACTTCGAGGAAGTCTGCATGCAAAATACGATCGCTTACCGGATGAGCCTGAACATCCTGAAGTATAGCATTATGCTCCTTTCCGTCAATATTCAGGTTAATAATATAGGAATTTGGCGTGTTGAGAATGGTTTTAAAGCTTACCTCATCCATTGAAAAATGAAGTTGTTCTTTTCCACCATAGATTACACAGGGAACTTTGCCTGCAGTGCGCAGAGCTTTAGCATCCTTTTTCCCTACGTTCCCGCGAAGGGAACCGCTCATAGATACTTTTTTCATTGATTTTAATTTATTAATGGTTTATTGAAAAGACTCTGTAAGAGTCAGAATTTAAAAAGATTGGAAATAGATTCGTAATTGTGCACCCTGCCGATTACATCGGCCAGTAGAGAAGCTGTGCTCACTACTTTAATTTTTTTGCTTTGGGTTTTCAGGGGGATGGTGTCTGTTACCACTACTTCGGTAATAGGAGAGTCTTCAATTTTTTGCACAGCATCAGCCGATAGCAGCGGATGGGTGCAAAATGCGCGCACGCTTTCCGCCCCGTTATCCATCATTAACCGGGCAGCCTTACATATTGTTCCGGCTGTATCTATGATATCATCCACCAAAACTACATCTTTGCCTTTCACATCACCAATCAGTGCCATGGTATCCACCTGGTTGGCGCGTGAACGCTGTTTGTAACAAATTACAAAACTGGTATTCAATATCTTGGCATACATGGCTGCACGGCGTGTTCCGCCGGTATCGGGCGAAGCCATAGTAAGGTTGGGTAAATTTAAATGCTTGATGTAAGGGATAAATATGCTGGACGCAAAAAGATGATCCACCGGCACATCAAAGAAACCCTGAATCTGGTCGGCATGCAAATCAATGGTAATGATGCGCTGCACACCCGCAGCGGTAAGCAGATTCGCAATAAGCTTAGCCGCTATACTTACCCTGGGCTTGTCTTTACGATCCTGACGGGCAAATCCAAAATAAGGAATAACCGCAATGATATGCCTGGCAGATGCCCGCTTGGCAGCATCAATCATCAGCAGAAGCTCGAAAAGATTATCGGAAGGTGCAAAAGTTGACTGGACAATAAACAGGTCGTTTCCGCGAATGTTTTCTTCGAAAGAAGGTTGAAATTCACCATCTGAAAAATCGGTAACCAACACATCACCCAGCTTTTTGCCGTAGCTTATCGCTATTTTTTCAGCAAGGTAACGGGTTGCTCTACCCGAAAAAATATTCACTACTGTAGCCATTGTTTCCCAGATTATGTAAGTCAGAATATATCCTTTCGGTTTGCAAAAATACTAAATTTATTCTCTTAACAAGCCGGTAAATTCATCCATTTAAAAAAAAGGTGCTGATTCCTTGACTTTTCAGTTAAATAATATTACTTTTGCACTCCTTATTTTTTTAATAAATTGAGGGAACTTAGCTTCGGCTATTAACAATTTTCCAGATACTTAAATCGTTATCATATTTAATACCGGAGAGCGCAAAGCACAAAGCATTACTTTTTGATACGCTCAACGGGTGCAATAAAATATTACCCTACCACTTAATATCTTACTTAATGAAACTGTCTCAATTCCGTTATCAGCTTCCTGCTGAGTTGATCGCAAAACATCCCCTTGACAATCGTGATGAAGCCCGGCTAATGGTGCTCGACAGAAAAACTCAAAGTATAGAGCATAAAAAATTCACCGACATTTTGGATTATTTTAATGATGGTGATGTTTTTATTCTGAATGATACCAAGGTTTTTCCAGCCCTGCTTACCGGAGAAAAAGAGAAAACCGGTGCCAAGATAACTGTTTTTCTTCTCCGTGAGTTAAATGCAGAAGCACGCTTGTGGGATGTACTGGTTGACCCGGCCCGCAAAATCCGAATTGGCAACAAATTGTATTTTGGAGAAGATGATGCACTGGTAGCCGAAGTAATTGACAATACTACCTCCCGGGGTCGAACGCTGAGGTTTTTATTTGATGGCCCATACGAGGAGTTCAAAAAAACAATTGAGAGTCTGGGAAAAACTCCCCTTCCTGAAGAGCTGCAGGCTATACGTGAAATTCTTCCTGAAGACAAGGACTGGTATCAAACCATTTACGCAAACAAAGAAGGTGCTGTTGCTGCACCAAGTGCCGGTTTGCATTTTAGCCGTGAAATAATGAAACGACTGGAACTCAAAGGCGTTTCATTTGCATCAATCACCCTGCATGCCGGGGTGGGAAACTTCAGAGCTATAGATGTGGAAGACCTCACCAAACATAAAATGGACTCCGAAGAACTTATCATTACGGCGGAAGCCAGTAACATAGTAAATAAAGCCAAAGAAAACCGCAAACAGGTTTGCGTAGTAGGTACAACCACCATGAAAGGCGTTGAATCATCGGTGACCATATCCGGCATGCTTAAACCATATAAAGGTTGGTCGAATAAGTTTATTTTTCCTCCTTATGATTTCAGTATACCTACCAGTATGATTACCAATTTTCATCTGCCTTACTCACCTATGCTTATGATGACTGCAGCTTTTGCAGACTTTGATTTTCTGATGAAAGCGTACAAGGAAGCTATCCATGAAAAATATCGCTTTTTTACCTATGGAGATGCTATGCTCATCAAATAAGATTTCTCTTCGAAAATAATTTATTACGGATGCCGGCTTGCCGGCATCTTGCATTTTAAGTGAGAATGCTTACATTTGTAATAAAAAAGTGAAACGTTACGTCATTATTGTGGCCGCCGGCCTCTCGAAACGAATGGGCGAAGGCACACCCAAACAGTTCAGGGTGATAGCGGGTAAGCCTATGCTTATGCATACCATCGCAGCATTCGATGCTGTAGAAACTTCATTAAACATTATTGTGGTGATACCACCAGCGAGCATTCCCACCTGGCAGGAGCTTTGCAAGGCGCACAATTTTAACATCCCTCACCAGCTTGTTGAGGGCGGGCCAACGCGAGGATATTCAGTAAAAAATGGGCTGGCCGCAATTGAAGATGATGAGGGCCTGGTGGCAATACACGATGGCGCCCGGCCGCTGGTTGACAAACGGATTATTCTTGAGGGCTTCGAACTGGCTGCCCGTACAGGAACAGCCATTCCCTGTGTTCAGCTTACGGACTCCCTGCGTTTGGTAGATACTTACGGAAGCCGCGCGCTTCCACGTACAAAAGTAAAAGCAATACAAACCCCCCAGTGCTTTTTATTGCCCATGATTAAACAGGCTTATGATGCACAGGATTTTATGAACTTTACCGACGACGCACAACTTATCGAACGCAGTGGACTGCCTCTGTCCCTGTATGATGGCAATTTGGGCAATATAAAAGTAACCACTCCCAATCAACTTATATATGCTGAAATAATGCTTCAGTTACAAAACAAAAAGTCGTCATAATTTCCCGATTGTATTCAGGTAATGGAAATGGATTCCTGAAATCGCCTGCATACAAAACATCACAAAAAGCATGAATGAAATTTTTATTTTTACGTGACTCAACACCTTAAAACTTAAAACGTCATGCTGCCGGACTAAATTGCAATGACTACAAATTTGTAATGAGAGGAATTAGACTGAAAGAACATTTTGAAAGTCATTGTATATGCAATTGGGTAGTCTTGAAATCAAAACAATGGAAAAATCTCCAATAAAAAAATAGAAACCGAATTTTCCAAGGATTTCATACCGCGAAGCGATGACAGAAATTAACTTATGATGAATTCCAACCAAAAACTGTCGGTAAAAGAAGGCTGGGTTTCCATAGCAGGGAATGTGGTTTTATTTGTGGCGAAACTATGGGCCGGTCTTGCTTCAGGCTCAATTGCCATTATTGCCGATGCCTGGCATACCCTAAGCGATTCGCTTACTTCGCTGATTGTAATTGTGGGTACACGTATTTCGGCCAAACCGGCAGATAAAGAGCATCCTTTCGGCCATGGACGTGCAGAACTCATTGCCGCCCTCATTATTGGAGTGTTGCTGTTTGTGGTGGCTTTTAATTTTGTTGTGGAATCATTCCAACGCCTAAGTGAACATCGGCAAATTCATTATGGCACCTTTGCCATAGTCGTTACAGCCATATCTGTGCTTGTAAAGGAAGCAATGGCACGTTATGCCTTCATTGTAGCAAAAAAAACCGGGTCTGAATCAGTTAAAGCTGATGGCTGGCACCACCGGTCTGATGCCATATCGTCTCTGGTTATTCTGGGAGGCATATATCTTGGGCAACATGTGTGGTGGATAGATGCTGCCCTGGGTATGGTGGTGGCTCTGCTTATTTCGCTGGCAGCGTATAGCATTTTGCGTGATGGAATGCGAACCATGCTTGGTGAAAGCCCAGAAGAAGAACTTAAAGAAACCATAAGCGAGGTATGCCGACGGGAAAGTATGCTGGATTTAAAACCTCACCATTTTCATGTACACCGCTATGGAGACCATATTGAAATGACAATGCACATCAAACTCCCCGATAATATGACCGTGTTTGATGCCCATGAAATTGCGACCCGGATAGAAAAAAGACTACTGGAAGAAAATCAAATCGTGATTACCATTCATATTGAACCCGCAGGGTTTACACATTGACAATTTTACGCCCTTTCCACCAAACCGGTACAAAACGGGAAAATATTCCAATCATCGTAGTATAAACAATCACCATAATTTCAACAGGAAGAATGGCAATGATTAACTTTTGCTGACCCGAAAACCGAAGATAGCTTATCAATAAAGGCAGATCGATTATTGTTTTTGCACTGAATAAAATTAGCAAACCAGGCAAATACCGGGGCAGAAATAAAGCTAGAAGACCGTTAATAAAAATTACAAAACAAGTAAGCCACACTATAATGGCTGTGATAACCGGTCCACCTCCTTTGAAGGCGGTGCTTTTGCCACTCCACCTTAGCCGTTGCTGCCAGAATGCAGCAACATCAGAAGCAGCGGATGTCATAACCAGGGCAGCTTTTTCTTTAACAAAACCAATTTTTCCGGCCCCGTATTCCCTGGCAAAAGCGTGCAGCAAAAACACATCATCACCAGAAGCCAGTTGGGGTTGCAAATTATCATGCGGAATGCGTAAACGGGCAGATTTAAGATAAGCCATGTTGGCACCGTTGCACAATACAGGTTTGCCAATACCGATAGCACCGGCCCCGGCAGCTATGAGCGACGCAAACTCCACCTGTTGAAACAATCCAAAAAATCCGCGACTTTCTTTAAACATTACCGGCCCCGAAACCAGTAATTTATCCTGCCGTAACAGTGTACCTGCCATTGTATCAATCCATAAAGGCCCACATATACAATCGGCATCGGTGGTAAGCAGGATGTCTCCTTTTGCCAGATCCACTCCTTTGGCCAAAGCAGCTTTTTTGCCATACGCATCTCCGGCTTCAATGAGCCTGAGCTGCAAATCGGGATGTCTTTCAGCAAAACTCTCAACAATAATGGCAGTGTCGTCATCAGAATGATCATCAACCACTATTATTTCAAAAGCTCTATATGGATATTGCTGATGAAGCAAACTGTTGAGACAGGCTTTAATATTCTTTGCCTCGTTGCGGGCAGCAATAATGATACTAATCTGCGCCTCCACTGCCATCGTTTTAGAGGATGGGAGCCGAAACCAGCCATACGTAAGCCGGATTATCAGCACCAGATAAGCCAAAAACACCGGTGCGCTCACGAATAAAAACACACAGCCTGATCTCATGTTAACATTGATTTACGCATAAGCTTCAAACGATTGATAAACAACAGGCCAAACAGTGCAGGCAAGGCCAGATTAACCAGCCACACGGCCATACTGGCCAGCATTATTCCGGTGTTCACGCCCTGTATATCGGGAAAAACCTGCCCTATAAAATAGATGGCCACAGAACCCCGGATACCCAAATCTATAAGCGCAATGGTTGGTATGGCAGTCATCACGAAATAAATAAGTGCGATAAGTTCCAATGCTTTTAAATAAGGCAAGTCAATACCAAAAGCCATTAAGAAAAGATAAAATTGGGTAGAAAAAACCAAATAACGGCTCAGGCTGATTACCAATACTACGACCAGATCAAATTGCCTTATCCCTTGAATCACTTCAAGGTATCTGTGTATCCGGTACCATTCCGGCTTAATCATGGAATTGAGTCTGTTGATTAAAAAGGGGGCCTTTAAATAAAACAACACCATGGCGCTTATTACCAGCACGATAAAAGCAATGACAGCGGCGTAAAGCCAATCCGACTCAAACAAATGAGGTTCAATATGATGGGGAAAATAAAAAACAAGGGCTATCATTCCAACTATCAGGGTAACCATTAACTGGGCAATACTGCCGGTAATGGTAAGCAGGGCAGCATCCAGCGGCCTGGCTTTTTTAAGGGTAAATATCCTGCCCAGAAAGTCACCAATGCGGTTGGGTGTAAAAAGGCTCATGGCTATTCCGGTAAAGACCGACAAGAGGGCCTGTGGAAAATTAACCTTTTCAACA
>JAQVEI010000034.1 GCA_028697695.1 Lentimicrobiaceae bacterium | reverse complement strand
ATCTATTTCAAGATGGTCTACGCAATACACCAACAGTTGAGCGCGGGTAAAGAGCTTGAGTTTCTCGTTTATTTTTTGAGTTTGAGTGTCGAAAAACTGATCGTGGGCATGTCCGATGTTGGTGAAAATGCCGAGCGTGGGCCGGATGATTGGCTCCAGTCTTTCCATTTCACCCGGTTCGGAAATACCTGCCTCAAAAATACCCAGTTCATGCGCTTCATTTATTTGCCATACCGACAGCGGTACCCCTGTTTGTGAATTGTAGCTTTTAGGGCTTCTGATGATGGCTTTTTCGGGGGCAAGCAGTTGCCATAGCCACTCCTTTACAATGGTTTTTCCATTGCTGCCGGTAATGCCAATCAAGGGTATGCTGTATTGCATACGGTGAGCAGCCGCCAATTGCTGTAAGGCAAGCAGCGTGTCGTCAACAAGCAAAAAGCCGCATCCGGCGGGCAATGGCTGAGGCAATTGTGTTACACAAAAAGCGCTGACACCCCTTGCAATAAGGGCATCTATGTATTTATGCCCATCGTTCCGCTGTGTTTGCAGGGCGAAAAAAAGTGAACGTTGCGGGAAGGAGGTACGCCGGCTGTCGGTAAGCAGTATATCAACCGGTACGTGTGTGGCCACGCCGAACAATCTGCCGCCGATAAGCCGCTGTATGTTGTTTAAGGTATAGGTACCCTCCATGGTGGAAGCTTATTTTTCGTCCTCCTGTTTGCTTATATTTAATGGATTGCTGCTCATCTCCGCGTAATTTTGACGATGGTTCAGTATGTCACACGCCAAATACAATGCCGCCCTGAACGATTCCGCGGATGCCATGTCTTTGCCAGCAATTTCGTAGGCTGTACCATGAGCCGGCGAAGTTCGTACATAAGGCAGACCGGCTGTGAAATTTACGCCTGAATCAAAGGCCAGCGCTTTGAAAGGCAACATGCCCTGATCGTGATACATGGCCAGAATTCCATCAAAACTGGTGTAGGATGATGAGCCAAACAGCCCGTCGGCAGGGTAGGGGCCAAATGCCATGATGCCTTCCGAAAAAACCTTTTCAATGGCAGGTTGAATCACACTCTTTTCCTCTGAGCCTATCAGGCCGTTATCGCCAGCATGAGGATTAAGCCCAAGCACCGCAATACGGGGGCTGGTCAGCCCAAAGTCCTGTATCAGTGAATGGTGCATAATCCTTAGCTTGTGGGCAATCAAATCCGAAGTAATGGCATTGAATACCTGCTTCAACGGAATGTGGCCTGTTGCTACACCAATGCGCAGATTATTGCTAACCATCAGCATCAGATAATCTTTTACATCAAATTTATTGGCCAGATATTCGGTGTGCCCGGGAAAATTAAATTCATTGCTTTGAATATTTTTCTTGTTGATGGGTGCGGTAACCAAAGCATCAATCCATCCTTTTTTTAAGTCTTCTGTGCTTTGTTCAAGTGCCTGAAAGGCAAGCTCACCTGCTTGTGCGGTGGAAATACCCAACTCAATTTTAACTTCCTGCTCTATTATGTTTATAATATTGGCCCTTCGCGCATTGGCAGCATCTGCCCGCTTGATGAGGTTAAAGCTTTGTTCTCCGGAGTTGATCAGCTTGCGATGATAGGAAGCGGCTTTGGAAGAACCATAAATCACAGGAGTAAAGGATTCGTAAATGCGGGCATCAGCCAGGGCTTTGATGATGATTTCATACCCAATGCCATTGATGTCGCCATGGGTGATTCCGATTACAGGTTTGCGCGTATTTTCTGACATGTGAAGTTTTTATTTCAATAATTTATTCGCAAAGATATGATTTTGCTATTTTAGCAGGATGATTGAGGCCCATTTAATTTGGGTTTGTTATTTCAGGTAAAGATAAGGTAAATCTACTTTATTTTATGAATTGTGTTATGAAAGTGAAAAATCCGGTGAGAAATATTTCAATTGTATCGGGCCTTTTCTATTCAATGAATTAATGGAGAATATCAGCCAACAAAAAACAAAAATATGACAACCAGCTATTTAGTTTCTGATTTACACGGCAACATAGAACTATATAACCTTTTGTTCAGGGAAATTATTCGCAAAAAACCCTCCTTTGTTTTTATTGCCGGCGATTTATTGCCTCATGTTCGTCATTCAACATGGCAAAATGGTGAGCATATTCCTGACTTCATGCACGACTTTTTAATACCGGGTTTCAAAAAAGTACGCAATCAAATGGGCTGCAATTACCCTGAAGTATTCGTAATTATGGGAAATGATGACCCCGGCTCAGAAGAACCAAAATTTATAGAGGGTGCGAAGAAAGAGCTATGGATATACCTGAATACCGCCTCATTTAAATTTGGGCCTTACACCATTTACGGTTATCCTTATGTTCCGCCCACTCCTTTCAGGCTTAAAGACAGAGAAAAATACGATGTTACGGTTTCAATAGATGCAAACAGCATACCACCCGATAAGGGTTTCCGGACTGTGGAGGCTGACTACAATACCTCAACGGCGACCATAGCCAACGACCTCGAAAAACTGAGCGCGGAGTCCGATATGAGTAAAGCCATCTGCCTCTTCCATTCACCACCCGCGCAAAGCCTTCTCGATCAGGCAGAAGTTAAAAACCCTGAAACAAGGATGATTCATGTCGGAAGCATGGCCATTCGTGATTTTATCCGCGATAAGCAACCTTATCTCACGCTGCACGGGCACATTCACGAATCCACACGGCTTTCGGGTAGTTGGCAGCAGAAATTCGGACGCACTGTGGCATTCAATGCTGCACATGACGGAAAAGGACTGTCTGTTGTTCAATTTGAGATAGATAATCCGGAACTGGCCGAAAGAAGAATTATAACGGATTAACTTACCGCTGTGAAACGACCAAATTAGCGAATCAGCGCAGTTGCCTGTGAAAATAGCTAAAACGGAATTTACAGCGACTGCTGAAAATTAATTTCTTACCTATGAAAAAAATATTGTTGTTGCTCCTCGTTGTAATCGTAAGTCAAGCCGGCTTTGCCGAAAATGACACTATTATTCAACGGATAATTGACATTGGTAAAGCCAACAATCAAACCATGCAGCATTTGGATGTGTTGTGCAACCGTTTTGGAGGCAGGTTGGTTGGCTCCGATGCTTATGACAATGCAGCAAACTGGGCGGCATCCAAATTTAAGGAGTGGGGTATGGAAGTTGAGCTGGATGAGGTAGGAAGCGTACCGGTGGGATTCAACCGTGGGCCCTGGTTTGGACGTATGATGGGGGAGGAGGCCATGAACCTGCATTTTGTTACTCCATCCTATACCTCCGGAACCAAAGGAGTGCAGCGCGGACATGTGGTGGCCGAACCCAAAACAAGAGAGGAATTCAACAGGATGAAAGGCAGGCTGAAAGGGGCATGGGTGTTGGTTACCGGCAAAAGCAACGGGTTCCCCATTGATTTTTCAGCCAAAGCTGACTTAAGAAGAGACAGCATAATAGCAGCCAACGAAAAAACAGTGGAATTGAACCGTATTCAGAAATCCAAAAATCCGAAAAATTACACGCCTTTGGAAACCAGCGATGAACCGGCTTTGTTTTACCGTGAGATGCGTGAAGCCGGCATCCTGGGTATTGTGCAATCCGCAGCGGTTCCTTTGGTGGCTTTGTACGATCGCAACAATATCATGGATATGACATTCGACAACCTGCCCAATACCCCCGACATCAAGCTGGATGAACATCAGTTTCAATTGGTGGAGCGAATGGTAAATGAACGCCGGCAGGTTTTTCTTGAATTCGATATCAGAAATTTCTTTAAGCCGGGACCGGTGAAATATCACAATGTTATTGGCAACATTCGCGGAACAAAGTTTCCCGATGAATATGTTATCATGGGAGCTCACCTGGATGCATACGATGCAGGCACCGGAGGTGTTGACGATGGTTCGGGCGTAACTCCGGTGATGGAGGCAGCCCGTTTAATTATGGCTGCCGGCGGCAGGCCGGAACGGAGTATATTGGTTATACTGTTTGCGGCAGAGGAGTTTGGGCTGTGGGGCTCTCAACATTGGGTGGACGCCAACCAGGATAAACTACCCCGCATCTCCAACATGTTCAATCGCGACTCCGGACCATTGGCTCCTGTAAGCCTTGGGGTAACCGAAGACATGTGGCACGACATGGAGGCCGTGTGTAAACCCTTACATGGAATAAATGCTGAATTCCCCTTTGAACTTAAAAAACGTGAGGCCATGGATAGACCAGCTAAACCCTGGGGCACAGACAGCGGGCCTTTTGCTGTAGCCGGTGTGCCTGTAATGAGCTTTGGTCTGGAAGATGTCAGAGGACACAACTTTAGCTATCGTGAGATTTGGCATACTGAACGAGATACCTATAACATTAGTATCCCGGAGTATCAGGAGCATGCAGCGATTGTTACCGCCGTTGTGGTATATGGGGTGGCAAATCTGGATAAGCTGCTGTCGCGCGATGGGTATTTTAAATGAACTTATCTTTAATTGAAATTAACAGGATAAGTCTCACTGCTAGAAGATGATTTATTTCAGTACAGAGACTATCTCTTCCATGATCACTCGTGTTGCGCCGGCCTGTTGCTGAACAAAATCGGCGGCACGGGCAGAAATCTCTTTCAGCTTTTGCTCATCGTTTAACAGTTCGTTCACTTGTGTTGAAAGTTCTTCGGAATTTGCAACCGAAAAAGCCATTTCGCCCGCGACCATCTTGCGTGCTTCCCTGAATTTGTGGTAATTCGGCCCGAAGAATACCGGAACCCCATAGGTTGCTGCTTCCAGTATATTGTGAATGCCTGCTCCAAAGCCTCCACCGATATAGGCCAGGTCAGCAAACCGGTAGATTTGGGAAAGCAGGCCGATGGAATCGATAATCAGGAACATCTTGCCATCCACGTTGTTTTCCGTTGCTTCGCTGTAAAGCACGGCATTTTTGCCTAACTTCTCATGCAGCGCCTGTATCCTGGTTTCATTCACCTCGTGCGGTGCCAGGATAAACCCGACAGATTTGCTGCAGCTTTTGCTCAAATCGTAAATCAATAGTTCATCGTCAGGCCATGTACTGCCGGCAACCAAGACCTGCCTGCCTTGTGCAAAGCGGCTTATCAATGGGAAGGGTTTTGCCACTGACTTTATATCTGCTACCCGGTCGAAACGCGTATCTCCACTAATGCCGACATTGCTTATGTCAATCATCTGCAAAAGCTCAGCCGAGGTTTTATCCTGAACAAAGATCCGGTTAATCTGTCTTAAATGGGTGCGAAACCAACCGCCATACCATCTGAAAAAAAGCTGGTCGGGCCTGAAGATGGCCGATATGGTGTAAACGGGTATTTGACGGACAAACAGTTCGTGCAGGTAATTATACCAAAATTCATATTTAACAAAGACAGCCACCGAGGGTTTCACGATATTGATGAAGTTTCGGGCTTTGGCGCGTGTGTCGGCCGGCAGGTAAAAGATATAATCTGCGTCCGTTATCCGGTGCCGCTGGCTGTAACCCGAAGGCGAAAAGAAGGTGAGTAAAATGCGGTAATGCGGAAATTCCCGTTTAAAAGCCTCTATCACCGGTTTGCCCTGCTCGTATTCACCCAATGAAGCACAATGAAACCAGGCTACCGGTGCCGCCTTCGCTGATGCATAATGCTCCCGGAAGACTTCGTTGAGCTTGCCAAACAGATTCTTACGGCCATAATGCCAGTGTCGGGCCTTGGCATTGAAAAGAGCAGCAATTCTTATCGAAAGATAATAAAATGTTATGGCACTGCTGTATAAAAACCTCATTTTACCGATGGTTTAAACTGAATGTGAAAAGGGTATTCCTTTAATAATAATAGAACTCGTTGGGTGCCCTGCGGTATGCCGGGAAAAACCAGGCGACCTTTATGCCGGTATATACATCGGTAAATTTGCCGTCTAAATACGTGGCATTTGCAAAACTATAAGGGCGGGCGTCAGCAGTAAATGCGAGGTTAACATCCAGTCCCGCATAAAAGTTAATCTTTCGCTGATTACACATGTACAAATAACCTGCGAACAGATTTATCAGCACGCCTTGTCTCAGTTCGTCATAACCTTTGATGTAATCTCCCGAAATTTGAGGAGCCACTTTATCTTTGTAATCAAAATAAATCTTGTGCTGCAGATAGCCGGCACCCAGCCATAGCATAATGCCGGAATTGGGATTGGGCTTTTGTAATGATATCACCTTACCTGCTTTGGCCACTGCACCCAGTGAACGAAAATTATAGCTAAAAGTGGCATACACTCCTTCCATATCTATTATGTTTCCATCTGCGGTAGTGATATTTTTCAGGATGTTGTCCTTGTTTTTCACCTGATTGCCGAAGCCGAACAGTCCGTCTATTCCTAAAAGTAAGTTGTTTTTGGTTTTTACCATATAGCCGGGCCCCACCTGGGCAAAACCACCAAATCGTTGGCTCAGGTCAGCAGCAGGCAGGTTAAACGAGATGTGAGCCGAAATAAGATGTGTGGTAATGGCAGAGTCACGCACATTGAACTGTGCTGACAGGGAGGCGGTAAGCAGCAACAGTGTGTAAAGCAGGGTGAGTTTTTTAAGCATACAGCAAGCCTTAATGCTAAAAGTTTAGACCGCAAATATACGTATTTGTTGAATGCACCCGGAGTCTGAGCGAAAAGTGTGAACGGCACCCTTGAATGTCAGCATTCTGCCACAAATTGGCAGTGCACTGTCATAGCCGGTTTTGGACGATAAGGCCAGGTGAAATAGCCCCTCCCGGATGATTAATTATCTCATACAATAGTTTATCTTTGTGCCGCTGACCTTAATTGTTGCAGTCTGCATTAATAATCATTTAACTTAAAGCTTATTACATGAATAAAATCGCGATGGTTGACTTAAAAAGTCAATATGAGCACATAAAACCAGAAATTGATCAAGCTATCCAGTCTGTTATTGATTCCACCGCATTTATCAATGGTCCATCCGTCAGGCAGTTTCAGGAAAGCCTGGAAAAATACCTGGGAGTAAAGCATGTAATTCCCTGTGGTAACGGAACCGATGCCTTGCAGGTAGCCATGATGGCACTTGGTATAAAGCCCGGTGATGAGGTCATTACCTCTGATTTTACCTTTATCGCCACTGCCGAAGTCATCGCATTGCTCGGCTTTACGCCGGTAGTGGTGGATGTGGATCCCGATACGTTTAACCTGGACCCGGAGGCAGTACGCAAGGCAATTACACCCAAAACCAAAGCCATTGTGCCGGTGCATCTGTTTGGACAATGCGCCGATATGGAAACGCTGATGAGTATTGCCCATGAACACAAACTTTACGTGGTGGAAGATGCATGCCAGGCTATAGGTGCAGATTATATTTTTAAAGATGGCAGCCGCAAAAAGGCCGGAACCATTGGTGATGTAGGCTGTACCTCATTTTTTCCCAGCAAGAATCTGGGATGCTATGGCGATGGTGGAGCTATGTACACCAACGACGATGCGTTAGCCGCGAAATTGCGCTCGGTGGCAAACCACGGTATGGTGGTGCGTTATTATCACGATATGGTGGGAGTAAATAGTCGCCTCGACAGCATTCAGGCTGCCATTCTGAACGTAAAGCTTCAGCGGCTTGATGATTATTCCGAAGCCCGAAGGAAAGCTGCCAATTGGTATGACAAGGCATTCGAAAACCATCCGAAGCTTAAAATACCTGTACGCTCTCCTGATTCAACGCATGTTTTTCATCAATATACGCTGGTAACCAACAATATTGACCGCAACGGGCTACAGGCTTTCCTGGCCGAAAAGAATATTCCCGCCATGATATATTATCCGGTACCCCTGCACATGCAAAAAGCATATCGGGATGAACGTTACAAAGAGGGCGACTTCCCGGTAACCGAACATTTATGCAATACCGTAATATCATTGCCCATGCATACCGAATTGGATGAAGAACAATTGGAATATATCACGGCTGCTGTGCTTGAATATGTAAATCGTTGAAAAACAATTAAAAATTCGGATTATTCAAAAATACTCCTTGACTGATGCATTGTATTTTCATGGGAAACAGGTAAAAAAAGTGTGTATTTTTGAATATTGATAAAAAAAACAGCTATGGAAAAAGAATATTTTGCACATGAAACTGCGGTAATTGATGCTGGTTGTAAGATAGGGAAGGGTACCAAAATATGGCATTTCTCCCACCTTATGGAAAATGCCATTGTGGGTGAAAACTGTAACATTGGTCAGAATGTGGTAATTTCCGAAGGGGTTGTTCTGGGAAACAATGTAAAGGTTCAGAACAACGTCTCCATCTATACTGGTGTTACCTGCGAAGACGATGTTTTTCTGGGTCCATCCATGGTTTTCACCAATGTAATTAATCCACGCAGCGCGGTAAACCGTCGGGGAAACTATATCAAAACAACGGTGCGCAGGGGTGCTTCCATTGGTGCCAATGCCACAATAGTTTGCGGCCACGATATTGGTGAATATGCATTTATAGGTGCCGGGGCCGTTGTTACCCGTGAAGTAGCACCCTATGCTTTGGTGGTGGGCAATCCGGCCCGGCAAATCGGATGGATGAGTGCCTATGGCCACAGGCTGGATTTTAATGAGCAGGGCATTGCAGAATGTCCCGAAAGTAAAGAAAAGTATAAATTGTCAAAAACAGGTGTAAGGCCGCTTGACAGGGATAATTAAGGTATGAAGATATTGGTTACCGGAGGTACCGGCTATATTGGTTCACATACGGTAGTGGAGTTGCAACAGCAAGGTCATCAGGTAGTTATAGTAGATAACTTGTCGAACTCACGCGGAGAAGTCATTGATGCCATAGCGAAAATTACCGGCATAAAGCCTGAATTTTACCAATTCGATCTGACGGATGCAGAAAAATCGAAGCAGTTTTTTAAAAGTCAGCCGGATATTGATGCCATAATACACTTTGCTGCGTACAAGGCAGTGGGGGAGTCTATGGCTGAGCCGCTCATGTATTATCGCAATAACCTGGATTCGCTCATCAATATATTGCAAGGGATGAAAGACAATGGCATTTCACGTATTGTTTTTTCTTCTTCCTGCACTGTATATGGTCAGCCCGATGAGCTGCCGGTTAAAGAAACCAGTCCCGTGAAGGAGGCCTGGTCTCCGTATGGCAATACCAAGCAAATGTCGGAACAAATATTGAAATTTGCCTGTGATGCGTATGCTTTGCAGGTAATAGCGCTCCGTTACTTTAACCCCGTTGGCGCACATGAATCTGCACAAATCGGCGAATTGCCCATGGGCGTGCCCAACAATCTGGTGCCATACATTACCCAGACTGCTATCGGCATACGGCCCCGGCTCATGGTTTTTGGCAATGATTATTCCACACCCGATGGCACGCCGGTAAGAGACTACTTACATGTGGTAGATTTGGCCAAAGCGCACGTTACGGCAGTTGAACGACTGCAGACCGAAGCTCAGAAAATGCCTTACGAGGTGTTTAATCTGGGAACGGGTACCGGTTATAGCGTGCTTGAGGTTATTCGTGCATTTGAACGGGTGAGCGGACTGAAACTCAATTTTAAAATTACCGCTCGCCGGCCCGGCGATATCGAAAAAGTATGGGCCGACACTTCTTTTGCGAATAGCGAACTGGGCTGGAAGGCAGTGTATGGCCTTGACGACATGATGCGTTCTGCCTGGAAATGGGAACAGGCGCTTATGCAACAAAAGTTACCCGGAAGATATTGATATTATTTTTTAAAAACAATTTATCATGAAAACTTTGCTTATAACCGGGGGTGCCGGTTTTATTGGTTCACATCTGGTGCGACTAATGGTGAAAAAATACCCACACTACCGGATAGTGAATGCCGATATGCTGACTTATGCCGGAAATCTTATGAATCTGACTGATATAGAATCCGAGAAAAATTATATTTTTGAAAAAGCCGACATTACCGATGCAGCGCTGATGCATGATTTGTTCGGGAAATATCACTTTGACGGCGTGATTCATCTGGCTGCCGAGTCGCATGTGGACAGATCCATTTCAAACCCCATGGAGTTTATTATGACCAATATCATTGGGACGGTTAATCTGTTGAATGCAGCCCGTAAGAGTTGGCAGGAGCAGATGCAGGGGAAACTTTTTTACCATATTTCTACCGATGAGGTGTATGGATCGCTGGGTATGGATGGTAAGTTTGTGGAATCTACGCCTTACGACCCGCGTAGCCCATACTCGGCCAGTAAAGCAAGTAGCGACCATATGGTGCGGGCTTATCATCACACTTTTGGACTGCCCGTGGTTATCTCAAATTGCTCCAATAATTATGGTGCTTACCAGTTTCCCGAGAAACTTATACCGTTGTTTATAAACAACATACGCCATAAAAAGCCACTGCCGGTATATGGTAAAGGTGAAAACGTGCGTGATTGGCTTTACGTTGAAGATCATGCCAAAGCCATTGATCTGATTTTTCATCAGGGCAAACCGGGGGAAACCTATAATATTGGTGGAGATAATGAGTGGAAAAACATTGATTTGATCCATAAGCTTTGCGAAATTATGGATGAAAAA
>JAQVEI010000585.1 GCA_028697695.1 Lentimicrobiaceae bacterium | reverse complement strand
ATCGCTATACCCGTGCATTGCTGAAAAATTCTCTTGAGGCTCTGGCCAATCAGGGAAAAGCCAAAAGCTAAAACCTTATCAATTGCACATTACCATTGTATCACCGGCTGCTTTGATGCAGTGGTAAGTCACCTAAAAAAAAAGGCCGTCCCACTTTTGAGACGGCTTTTTTTTTGGTATCTGATTCAACGTGGTTTAGCCATTCATCGACACCAGAAACTCCTCATTGTTTTGGGTAAACTTCATCTTATCCTTTAGAAATTCCATGGCTTCCAGTGGGTTCATGTCGGCCAGGTGATTGCGTAGTATCCAGATGCGTTGCATCACCTCTTTATCAAGCAGCAGATCTTCACGACGTGTGCTTGAAGCTACTATATCGATGGCCGGGTAGATGCGTTTGTTCGAAAGCTTGCGATCGAGCTGCAACTCCATGTTGCCCGTACCTTTAAACTCTTCAAAGATAACTTCATCCATTTTTGAACCGGTTTCGGTAAGAGCAGTAGCAATAATGGTCAGAGAGCCGCCATTTTCAATTTGTCGTGCAGCACCGAAGAAACGTTTTGGCTTTTGAAGCGCGTTGGCTTCCACGCCTCCTGACAATACCTTACCTGATGCCGGTGAAACGGTATTGTATGCACGCGCCAAACGGGTAATGGAATCAAGCAAAATAACCACATCGTGCCCGCATTCAGTCATGCGTTTGGCTTTTTCCAGAACAATATTTGCAATTTTCACATGACGGTCGGCAGGCTCATCGAAAGTAGATGCTATCACTTCAGCCCGTACACTTCTTGTCATATCGGTCACCTCCTCAGGTCGCTCATCAATAAGCAAAACAATTAAGTAAACCTCAGGATGGTTAGCGGCAATGGCATTGGCAATTTCTTTAAGCAGTACCGTTTTACCGGTTTTGGGCTGAGCTACTATCAGTCCGCGCTGACCTTTGCCAATGGGAGCAAATAAATCAATAATGCGGGTGGACATTGTGGCTCCCGCATGACCGGTTATTTTAAACTTCTTTTCCGGGAACAAAGGTGTGAGATAATCGAAGGGAATGCGATCACGCACTTCATCAGGAGTGCGTCCATTGATTAAATCAACTTTTATAAGTGGAAAATATTTCTCACCTTCTTTCGGGGGACGAATGGTACCCCTCACGGTGTCGCCGGTTTTTAAACCAAAAAGTTTAATCTGTGACTGTGAAACATAAACGTCATCGGGAGAATTAAGATAGTGATAATCCGAAGAACGAAGAAAGCCATACCCGTCGGGCATAATTTCGAGCACGCCATCCGAAGAAACAAAACCTTCTGATTCCCAGGTGTATTCATCACGGCGGCGCTCTGAATATCGCTGTTGACGGGGATTATAATCACGACTGTAACGATCGCCAGAAGATCTGGGTAAATCTACGGCTGAAGGTGGCGGAGGTGGAAATGAGAGAGGAATGGGTGTTGCATCTTCTTCGGCCTGAACTTCCGGTTCAGGTGTTGATACAGTTTCCTGTTCTTTTTCCTCTTCATCATCATCAACCGGTAAATTGCTTAATTCAAGCGCGGTTTCATCTATCTTGTCAGCTTTAGAGGCTGATGACTGCGGCTTATTTGTTGATGCTTTGGCATCGCGGGGTGGCCTTCCCCGTTTGCGTGGAGCCGGTGTAACTTCTTCATCTTTTTTCCTGTCTTTTGATCTGGCTTCAGCATCCGGCTCAGCTTCCTTCTTTACTTCGGCAGGCGTATTAGCAGCCTCTTTGCTTTTTTCATCTGAAGCTTTTTTGGCAGAAGCAGAATCAGATTTATCGGCAGCCTGGTTTTTTTCATTTCCGGACTTAGTTTCCTCTTTCTTTTCCGGGTTAGACGAGGCAACAGGACCGGAAGAATTGGCTTTTGCAGAGGTTTGATTTGCCTTGGAATAATTGTCGGTAATACGCTGACGTTTTTGCTTCTTATTGTCCTGTACCCGGGCCTTTTCCTTCTCAAGCATATCCTTAGATGGATTAATTGCCTGATGGTCAAGTATCTGGTAAATCAAATCCTGTTTGGAATAGGCATCAATCTTTGGGATGTTGAGCCCTTTGGCAATGTCTTTTAATTCGTTAAGCTCCTTGCCACTTAGCGCAATAATGTCGTACATAAATATTAATATAGTTGTTGGCAGCCAAAGTACAATAAGGATGTTGGATTAAACCCACTCCGGAATCATCCGGTACACAGTTAGCCACACAAATAAATTAGAGAATACAGGGGAGTGAGAGTTGAATTGTTTTTGAGGCTACAAAGATATAAAATTTCAAATAATTATCAGTCAATCCCAAAAAAATAAACCATAAAGCTTAAAAATAAATGGAAGCAAAATTATTTAGGCACAAAAACGGCTTAAATCGGGAAAATTAGCATAGGTTTGCACTCAGAATCAATTAACATTATTATTATGAAACATACTGCATTCACCAGTGAACATGAGGCTCTTGGAGCTAAGATGGTTCCTTTTGCCGGGTTTT